>JAIXUI010000056.1 GCA_027484125.1 Bacteroidota bacterium
CAGATTCAAGGTCACAATTTGTGACCTTGAATCATGCGCCTATAAAGCGAGGTCAGAATATTAAATATCTCCCTTACGCATTCACTGAACAAGGCGTGGCGATGCTTTCAACCGTATTAAAAAGCAAAACCGCCATTGCCGTGAGTATTCAAATCATGGAAGCCTTCGTGGCTATGCGTAAGAACTTGGCTTTACACAGTGGATTGAAATTTAAATCCCAATGTCGGTCATGCTATTCAAATAGAACAACCCGAAAAATAATCGGAAAACATTGGCGAGTTATTGTTCTTAAAGTAGTTGTTTCAAGCAAAACAGTCTATAAACCAAATAGGGCGATGAGTTTATTGAATTAAAAGAAATCTAAAATCTCCCATTCAAAAAACTCACCGCCCTCCGCGAATCCGTAGCGTACTCTGCGTGAAAAATCTTTGCGTGAATCCTCCCTACCAGATCACCACCAGATCCTCTTCCTTAGCCAACATCTCTGAACCAGGAGCACAACCAAATGCCTTGCGGAACTCCGGCATATTCGCCAGAGGACCTAAAATCCGATATTTACCGGGCGAATGCGGGTCCGTAATCAACCGCTTACGCAACTCCGACGGACTGATGTGATTCACCCAAATGCCCGCCCACGACAAGAAAAATCGCTGTTCAGCAGTAAATCCATCCGCTTGCAACAACGGCGGGTCACACTTCTTCAACTGATTCTCCATCGCATAAAACGCCAAAGTAAGACCCGCCAAATCGGCAATATTCTCGCCTTGCGTCATACTTCCATTAATGCTCAAAGTGTCGATAGGTTTAAACTTATTGAACTGCGCCACAATCTTTCCAGTACGTTCCTCGAAACGCTTGCGGTCTTCAGCTGTCCACCAATTGCTAAGATTACCATTACCATCATACTTAGAGCCCTTATCATCGAAACCATGAGAAAACTCATGACCGATAACCGCCCCAATACCCCCATAATTCATCGCAGGGTGAGCATTTTCACTGTAGAAAGGAGGTTGTAAAATACCAGCTGGGAACACAATCTCATTCTTATTGGGAGAGTAATACGCATTTACCGTTTGAGGCGTCATACCCCATTCCTTTTTATCAACCGGTTTTCCAATCTTACTCAAATTGTACTGAAGATTAACCGCAGCAACCGACTCCAAACTAGCCACCAATTGACCGCGCTTAATAACCGCCTTACTGAAATCTCGCCATTGATCCGGATAACCAATCTTGTACGTAAAAGCCTGCAACTTCGCTTTCGCCTTCTCCTTCGTTTCAGGACTCATCCAACTCAACGCTTCAATACGCTGACGAAAAACACCACGCAACTCTTCCACCATACGCGCCACATCAGCCTTCGCACGTGGACTGAAATACTGCTTCACAAACAACTGACCCAAAGGCTCACCAAGCGTACCATTCACAAAACGAACCGAACGCTCCTTCAGCGGCTTCATCTGCTTGATCCCGCTCATCACAGTACTATTAAATCTGAACATTTCCGCCTCATGCTTGCTACTCAACAAGCCCGCTACCTGACGCAGAAAATGCCAATGCAACCACGCTCGCCAGTCAGGAAGCAACTGCTTATCCATCAGCAAACCATCCAGGCTAGTAAAAAAAGCAGGTTGACCAACAATGCAACTATCGAAAGCAGGAACCCCAAGCTGCATACGGAATTGCTCGAACGCAAACCCAGGATGCTGAGCCACAAAGCCAGACCACGACATTTTGTTATACGTTTTATCAGGGTCTCGCATTTCCGTTCTCGACATACTGATTCCGGCAATTTTAGTTTCTAAGCTTAGCACCCTTGAAGCCATATCCTTGGCTTCGGACGTCATGCCACAAAGCGCAAAAATCTGAGCAATATGATCCTCATACGCCATACGAATTGCCTTAGAAGCAGAATCCTGTTTGAGATAATAGTCACGATCAGGCAAACTCAGTCCACCCTGACCCAAATGCACCCTGTTGACCTCGCTCATGCGAGCATCCGCAGTGACATACATACTGAAGAGCATACCATAACCCTTGGAACGAAGCCACGCCAACATACCGGCAAGCTCCTGGGTATTATTGAAGCGACCCAGCGTAGCCAAATGTTCTCCAATAGGCTCAATACCTTGCTGATTTCTCCCAACACTATCAGAAAAACTCAGGTATAAATCCATCAACTGTTGTTCGATAGAGCCCGGAGCCTTCAGGTTTTTAATCCTAGTTAATCTGTCTAGAATCTCTTCCAAACGGCGCTCATTCATTTTGTCGAGCATATTGAAAGTACCCCAGCGGCTTTCAGTAGAAGGCATAGGATTCGCCTTCAACCAACCGCCCGCAGCAAACTGATAGAAGTCAGAGCACGCAGCCTGGCTTGAATCCAGATTTCCGGTAGGAAATCCCTGCTTAGGAAGACAACCAACAGACTTTGCAGGCTTCGACTTGGCATTAACTTTTAGCTTTTGGGCAAAACCAGGAAGCGCAACTGCCGCTGCCAGACCCAAAGTGAGTAGTGTTTTCATCATGATTACATCAGTAATGCATTAAAAATCGGAAAGAAAAGGCAATAAAAAACCCGCTCTTGAAAAAGAGCGGGTGAAGAGAATACTAGATTCTAATTAGCGAGTGAAAACAATACGCTCAGTAGCCACTTCGTTGTCCACAACGATGCGAGCGAAGTAAGTACCATTAGCCACTCTTGCACCTGCGTAGTCAGTACCATCCCAAACTTCAGAATAGATACCAGCAGCAGTGTTACCATTGATAAGGGTTTTAACTTCCTTGCCGAGAATGTTATAAATCTTCAAAGAAACATTTTTAGACTCGTTCAAAGTGAAGTTAACGCGGGCAAAGTCAGTTGCTGGGTTTGGAAAAACACCAAATTTAACATCAGCACCAAGGTTAGAAGTTGAGGTGCTGAACTGACCAAGTTCCACGAAGAAGTCTTTACATCCGGTACCGGAAGTAGTATCTTTCCCTTCGCCATTTGCCCAACCACCAGCATTGAATACGAAAGACAAGCGGTAGATGGTTTCATTAGCAGAAGTACCATAGTACGAAGAAGGACGGAAGCGCATACGGAATTTACCTGCACCCATTACTTCAAGAGCTGATGATTGCCCATTGGCACCAATACCGTCCCAGTTCACTACTTTTTGCCACTTTCCGGTAGCACCGTTGATGTCGGTTTCGAGACCTACACCACCGTGAATATTAACAGTAGTTGCAGTTGGAGCGATAACTGTACCACCTTGACAAGCAAGGGCAACATCGAGAATCAGCTCAAGAGAGTCGGTTCCTTGGATAACTCCAGAGCCTCCAATTTTCTTAAGGGAAATAGCTGGCGGATAGCCTTGTGCCATTGCACCTGCTGAAAAAAGTACGCCAGCGGCGAGTGTGAGTAAGTATTTTTTCATACGGTCTTGTTTTGTTATCACAAATCTAAAATTCTTTACCTCTTTATCAAATATCAGTTTAGGCTTTTTCACCTCTTTTTTATGCTTTTCTCAATACCTTACTTATCCATTTAACGTTTCCTTAAGTTTCAGGCCGTTATTTGCGAATCGTCCTGCTTTGGCGATATTCGTCTCAATATTTAAATATGGATTCAAGTTTCAGTTTCGAAAACCCTTACGGACTTAAAAAGGTAGCAGTACTCACCTCAGGTGGCGATTCGCCTGGAATGAACGCCTGCATACGAGCAGTAGTGCGAAGCGGGATTTACTACGGCCTCGAAATGGTCGGAGTATTGCGTGGGTATGAAGGTCTCCTAAACGGCCATTTCACCCCAATGGATGTTCGGTCTGTTTCAAACATTATACACCGCGGCGGCACGATCTTGAAAACTGCCCGCAGCATGGAATACAAAACCCCTGAAGGCCAGGAAAAGGCTTTTCAACAGCTGAAAGACGCTGGCATCGACGGACTTGTAGCCATTGGTGGCGACGGAACTTTCCGTGGCGCAGAAGTGCTGGCTCGTCGCTTTAACTTCCCGGTTATTGGCCTCCCCGGAACCATCGACAATGACCTTTACGGCACCGACTTCACCATCGGTTACGACACCGCTACCAACACCGTAGTAGAATGTATCGATAAAATCCGCGACACTGCCGATGCGCATAGCCGACTTTTCTTCGTAGAAGTGATGGGCCGAGATGCAGGATTTATTGCAATAAACTCAGGCATTGCAGCCGGAACTGAAGCAATTTTAATCCCGGAAGAAAAAACCGACATCGATAAACTAGTGGAAAAACTACGCATTGGTCGAGAAAACAACAAAACCTCCGGATTGGTCATCGTTGCAGAAGGTGACGACGGAGGTGGAGCCATTGAAGCAGCTAGGAAAGTAGGTGAAGTCTTTTCTGACTATGAAACCAAAGTGACCATTCTCGGTCATATCCAACGTGGTGGAAGCCCCTCATGTTTTGACCGAGTCTTGGCATCCCGCCTAGGAGTAGCTGCCATTGAAGGCTTACTGGAAGGGCAATCCAGGGTGATGGCAGGATTAATCAACAACAAAATTGTTTACACCCCGCTCTCTAAAGCCACCAAACAAAACCCCGAAATAGACTCAGATTTAATTCGTATCGCGAAAATTCTTTCCATCTAATTTCGATTTACGTTCCATAAAAAAAGCCCCGAAATCGGGGCTTTTTTTATGGAACTTTCGATTACAATCGAGACTATAAGTCGAATTTAATTCCCTGAGCAAGTGGCAATTTCGCACCATAATTGATGGTGTTGGTTTGCCTACGCATATACGCTTTCCAAGAATCACTGCCAGACTCACGTCCGCCACCTGTTTCCTTCTCACCACCAAAAGCACCTCCAATTTCAGCTCCAGAAGTTCCGATATTGACATTGGCAATACCACAATCAGAACCGGCAGCAGAAAGGAATTGCTCTGCTTCACGCATATTCAAGGTGAAAATAGAAGAGCTCAATCCTTGAGGAACACCGTTTTGTAACGCAATGGCCTCGTCGAGGGTTTTGTACTTCATCAAATACAAAATGGGAGCAAAAGTTTCGTGTTGTACAATAGCGAAATGATTTTCAGCCTCTGCAATTGCAGGTTTCACATAGCAACCAGATTCGAAGCCAGAACCTGAAAGCACGCCACCTTCAACCACCATTTTACCTCCTTCTCGAATTACTTCGCTCAATGCATGTTGGTAATTGGCTACCGCATCTCGGTCAATCAAAGGTCCAACATGATTATTCTCATCCAGTGGGTTTCCAATTTTAAGCTGGCCATATGCTTTCACAAGACGACCTTTCATGTCCTCATAGCGGCTTTCATGAATGATTAAACGGCGAGTTGTGGTACAACGCTGGCCGGCAGTACCCACCGCGCCAAACACAGCACCAATGATGGCCATATCTAAATCAGCATGTTCAGAAATGATGATGGCGTTATTTCCACCCAATTCCAACAAACTGCGACCAAGACGCTTCGACACCGCTTCGCCAACCGCTTTACCCATGCGAGTAGAACCAGTAGCAGATACCAAAGGAACGCGAGTGTCATTACTTAACCATTCACCGGTTTCTCTTCCACCCACAACTAGTCCGGAAATTCCTTCAGGAACACCGTTTCTCTTTAAAACATCTTGAATAATGTGCTGGCACGCGATAGCAGTTAGCGGTGTTTTCTCACTTGGCTTCCACACACAACTATTACCACAAATCCAAGCAATCATACTGTTCCAAGACCAAACGGCAACGGGGAAGTTAAATGCGGAGATAATCCCAACCACCCCAAGCGGATGCCATTGCTCATACATGCGGTGCTGAGGACGCTCGCTATGCATGGTTAAACCATAAAGTTGGCGAGACAAACCAACTGCAAAGTCCGCAATGTCAATCATTTCCTGCACTTCGCCCAAACCTTCTTGAAGGCTTTTGCCCATTTCATAGCTTACCAGCTTGCCGAGCGCATCTTTATTTTCACGCAGCGCCTCGCCCATTTGACGAACAACCTCGCCACGCTTAGGAGCCGGCCACTGACGCCATTCCAGAAATGCTGCCTGAGCAGCCTCAACTACCTTGTCGTAATCTGCACGGTCAGCACCTTGTACCTCACCGATTAGTTCACCATCAACCGGTGAATAAGAAGACCATTTTTCTCCCCCTCCCATCCAGCTATTCAAACCGGTGGAAAGTCCGGGATTGAGGGCCGAAAGGCCCAGTTGCACAAGAACGTCTTTCATGATGCCGCAAATGTCGGCATTTTTCTTTCCTACAAAACGCCCACAGTAACCTTATCCTGTTTTATCATCCAGCATCAAAAAAAAGACCCGGCATTTGCATGCCGGGTCTCCAGTTTTATCCAAAATCCTTAGTAACCAGGATTCTGTTTCAAGTTTGGATTCGCAATCATATCATCGATTGGAATTGGGAATATAGTGCGGTAATCTGCTACATCCTGACCATCTTTTACGCCACCTTTCCAAGCCCAGTTATAACCCGTGGTAAATTTGCCAAAGCGGATAAGGTCTGTACGGCGGTGTCCTTCCCAGATTAACTCACGTCCACGCTCTGCGAGAATGTAGTCTAAATCGTAAGAAGTGATGTTTCCAGATGCGTTTCCGTAAGCACGGGTGCGTAGTTGGTTGAGGTAACCAAGCGCGGTAGCTTCATCGCCACCTGCACCGCCGCGTTTCACAGCCTCTGCATACATCAAGTAAACATCTGCCAATCGGAACATGGGGTAGTCAGTGTCGCAGTGGTTACCGGTTTGGTCAGTGCCTGGTTGTCCGGCTTGGTTTACGTTGCGGAACTTGGCAACAGCATATCCATTATTAAACAGAGAAAGCGTATCTACATTCAACTTTTGCCCATCAGTAAAGAATGGATAACGGCGGTCGTTGGTGTCAGGGAACTGAGCAACGTACTGCTGAGTTGTGCGGTATCCGAACCATCCACCATTAATTCCAAACTCAGCAGGCTTCATTCTTCCACCAACCGGAGCGTGAACCAAGAAGGTCATTCCTCCCCAAGTTTGGGTACGAAGGCCATGGAAAGTGATAGGAAGAATAACCTCTGGAGAAGTATTATTATCGGTTAAGAACAAGTGCTTGAAATTCGGCTGTAAGCTGTAAGCGTTGGAGTTGATTACTCTTTTGCAGTACTCTACACAATCGGAATTTCTTTCCACATTCACATAAGTTTTGGCGTTGAGGTAAAGCTTAGCAAGCAAAGTCCAAACCGCGGCACGGTCAGCACGGCCATATTCATTGGCCTTTGGTGCTGGCAAAAGCCCTTCAATGGCTTTACACTCAGATTCAATGTAGTTGAATATCTCCGCTTTGCCAGCCTGACGTGGCAAATTAGAACCAGGTTTATCTGCCTCAGTAAGAAACGGTACTGAACCAAACAAATCGAGTGCGTGCCAGTAAGAAAGTGCTCTTAAAAGACGAACTTCTGCACGCATAGTACGGATTTCAGCTTTTACAGCATCACTAAATCCACGATCACTAAGCTTATCGTCAGAAGACTCACGTATAAACTCGTTGCACAATGGGATTTGGTAGAAGATTCTGTAGTACATCCCCTTGATCCAAGGGTTGTCTGAAGACCAAGTCATTGCGTGAATATTTGGAAGCCCTGGGTCATTCCAAGCTACAACAGCGGCGTCGGTGGTAAGCTCTTGCAAATTCCAGTAGATGCGCAAGTAGTTAGAGAAACCTTCATCGATTCCAGCAATGTCAGGACGACCTGCAGGACCTTGGTTTCCGGTAAGCGCATAGCCTCCGTAAATCTTCGCCAATACACCTTTGTAATTGGCTGGATCATCGTAAATCTTAGCCGACGTTATGTCGTAGAAAGGCTCTCTGTTGAGGTCGTCAACACATCCGGTAAGCAACGTTGCTGACAATGCAACCGCGCTTAGGGTTTTGGCAAATCTAAGTTTCATATGGTGGAGACGTTAGAAGTTAAAGTTTAAAGCGAGTGAATAGATGCGAGGACGCGGATAGAAGTTATTATCAATACCTCCGGCAACCTCAGGGTCAAGTCCGGTGTACTTTGTAGCTACAAACACATTTTGGATCAAGAAGTTGGCAGTAAGTCCAACTTTTCCTTTTAACACTTTCCCGAAGTTGTAACCAAGGTTCAGGTTATCCATACGAAGGAAAGAAGCATCCTCCAGATAAAGGTCTGAAAGGAAACGAAGGTTTTCATTGGTTGTGCGTCCGGTAAATTCGGTATCAAAGTATCCACGGTGGATGTTTTGGTTGAACTGACCGTTAGGGTTAACAGCATTGAGCGTTCCAAGATTGGAGCGAACGTTGTTGTAAACATAGTTTCCGAGGTTAGCTCGAAGAACGGTTCCAAGGCTCCATTTCTTGTAAGTGAACGTAGTGTTGAAGCCTAAGAAAATACGAGCATCAGGGAAGTTAGTACGATAACGGTCATCAGCAGTGATTCTGCCGTCTCCGTTGAGGTCTTCAAACTGACCTTCAAGGGGTTTACCGCTCTCGTCATACTTTTGCTTCATTACAAAGAATGACTGGGTTTGATAACCAACAGACTGAATCTGAATGGTGTTACCTACACCACCGGCAATACCACCTACCAGAATTCCTGGCTCAGGCTTGCCAACTCTTGACAATTGGGTGATTTCATTCACATTGTAAGTCATGTTGAAGCCAACTTCCCAGCTCATGTCTTTCTTCGCGATTGGCATAGCGTTCAAGGTAAATTCAACTCCTTGGTTACGGATAGAACCTACGTTGGTCAAAATTTGGTTAGTGAAATTAGATCCTGCAGGAATTGGAATTACAGCCAACAAATCGCTGGTGTTTTTGATGTAGAAATCAACACTACCGTTCAAACGGCCATTCCAAAAACCGAAGTCAAGCGCGATGTTCGAAGTAGCAGTTTGTTCCCAACGAAGGTTGGCATCGTAACCATCAGGACGAATAACGGTGTAGAAGTTATTTCCAAACTGGTACTGCGCTGCTGGGTCACCGAAAGTGTAACGCGCGAGATAGGGGAAGTCAGATCCAATATCTTGTTGTCCGGTAACTCCGTATCCAACACGCAATTTCAAGTTGGAAAGGGTAGTCATATTACGGAATATGCCTTCTTCTTTCAATCTCCAAGCTAACGCTGCGGATGGGAAGAGCCCCCAACGAGTGTCTGGACTGAATCGGGAAGAACCATCCTGACGAACAGTAACGGTAAGAAGGTATTTCTCATTCAGGGTATAGTTCAAACGACCATAAAATGACACCAAAGTGTTTTGGGTTTTGAATGGAAGTCCGGCTCTTGTGATGGTGTCACCACGCTGATTTAAATTAGGGAAAGCTGGTACGCTGGTGTACCAATCCTGCCAAGAATAACCGGCGGTCAAGTCAATTTTGCTTTTCAAACCTGGAAGCTCTTTTACGTAGTTTCCGTAAAAGTCAATTACTTGGTTGCGCTTATAGTTGTTGTATTGGTTGTTGGTTCCACGCTGGAAGAAACCGGCGGCAGAGTTTGAATCCACTACAATGGTTCCATTTCCGCGAGCTTCGTCCATACCCAAATTAAGGTTCAAGCGAAGTTCCGGGAGGAAGTGAAGTTTGTAGTCCAATTGAACATTTCCGATGGTTCTGTAAACCGTTGACTGGTCACTTCTGGAATTCAGTAATGACACTGGGTTTCGTGGCGCTAGTACGTTCGGACGACGGGTAGTTGGGTCTAACCACTCGAAATAGCCACCATAAGCAGTTGTATCGCTATTCACAGGCTGAGTAGGGTCGAATGTTACTGCTGAACCAATCGCTCCTTGATCTGCAAAGAAATTCTGAGTCATGGCAGAACGAAGGTTCATGTCCACTTTCAGGTGATTTTTGAAGAAAGTAGGATTCAGGTTGAGGGCACCACTCAGACGGTCCATAGTAGAACGCTTTAGGATACCATCTTGCTTCAAATAACCGATAGAAGCGCGGTAAGGAAGATTTTTAATTCCACCACTGAAGCTAATGTTGTTATCAGTGGACATCGCCAGGCGATAAATTTCTTCTTGCCAATCAGTATTAGCAGTCCCAACTAAGCGCTGCATGTTGGAGTTGCCTTTTTCTGCAATCAGCTTGCGCAATTCATCTCCGGTAAGTACATCTACTTTACCAGGAAGTTGGCTTACTGAATTTACGGTATTCACATTAACCTGCAATTTGGAAGAACCTGCAGCACCTTTTTTCGTGGTGATGATGATTACCCCGTTTGAAGCGCGGTTACCATAAATCGCAGCTGCAGAAGCATCTTTCAAAATGGTAATGTTCTCGATGTCGTTGGGGTTGATGAGGTTCAATGGGTTAGCAGATCCGCCGATGCCGCCATTGTCGATAGGCACCCCATCGATGACGATGAGCGGATCGTTGCTAGCATTCAACGACGAACCACCGCGGATACGAATGCGGCTACCGGCGCCGGGAGCACCACCATTGGAGGTAATTTGAACCCCGGCTACCTTACCTTGGATAAGCTGGTCGGCAGTCTGAATGTTACCTTGAACGAAGTCCTTAGAAGAAATGGTCGCAACAGAACCGGTCAGGTCAGACTTTTTCTGTGTACCATAACCGATAACCACCATTTCGTTTAACTGAGTGGAGCTAGCCATCTCTATGGTCAGTTTGAGGTTTTCTCCATCTTTCAGACTAACCACCTTGGTTTGCTTCTGAAATCCTACATAGGAGATAGTGAGGGTGTATTGACCCGCCGACAATCCTTGGAACTGATAGTTTCCATCGAGGTCGGTAATGGTGCCTTTTTTGCCGGGCTCAAGAAGCACCGTGGCACCAGCCAGGCCCTGCTTCTTATCGTCCCGAACTACACCACTGATGCCGGCCTTCTGGGCGAAGGCCGCGCTTGTCAGCAAGCTTAAAACCACTAAGGCTAGCCACTGAACTCGCTTGTAATGTTGGCTCATGCGAATGAATTTTGATTTGGGTTAAGATTTTGTTATGAATCGCGCTTCTAATTTATTGGGTCAGAACCTAATTCACAATTACTAACGAAGTTTATTTATTGGTCTTTTTCGAAGACCCCCTTTAAATGAGCTAGTCTTTCAGAATTTCATAACACAATCCTTAATTATTCAAAGTTTCTATATCGGATAAAAATGTATTTTTCTATACTCCAAAGGTTAATAAATATGATTTTAAAGAAATTTAACCTATCTCCCAAACGAACAATGCCAGCTCGGTAGAAGCTGGCATTGCTCAACGGCTGTGGACTTGTACCACTTCCAGTGACGGCTCTTAACTCAATGTATAACTCAAGTTGATGGTTGTATTCAGTAGCTGTGAAATTGGACAGTTTAACTTGGCTTCATTCGCAAGTTCTTCAAACTTATCTTGACTAATTCCTGCTACTTGAGCTACCAATTGAAGTTGAGAGCTAGTTACTTTTCCATTTTCCAAGGTGATGGCACACTGGGTGTCTAAGGTAGTGGCGGTAAATCCTGCACTGCTGAGCAGGAAAGTCAACTTCATGGTAAAACATCCGGCATGTGCCGCCGCGATAAGTTCCTCCGGATTGGTTCCAGCGCCACTTTCAAATCTTGACAGATAAGAATAAGGCGTTGCGTTAAGTGTCTTGGAATCTGTAGTTAAATGACCGCTTCCGTCTTTCCCGGTACCGGCCCAATGGGCTGTGGCTGTTCGTTTCATATTTCGTTCTTGTACCTACAAAAATGCATTCCCAATCGTAGTCTCCAAACAACTCCTTTCTATCAATCCGGATTTTCTTTTCATTGGCTATCTTTCCCCTCATGCAGGATTCTAAAACTCCTCAAGGAAATAAGCCGGTTTATACCCTCATTTTGGTTGCCGCTCTGGGGTATTTCGTGGACATCTATGATTTAATCCTTTTCAACGTAGTGAAGAAAGCCAGCCTCGAAGCTATTGGCATTCATGCTGCTGATTTGGAAGAAAAAGGCATCTTCCTCTTCAACATGCAAATGATGGGAATGCTCATCGGCGGGATACTCTGGGGAGTTTTAGGAGATAAAAAAGGAAGGCTTTCTGTTCTATTTGGTTCTATTATCACCTACTCATTGGCCAATATCCTTAATGGATTTGTAACAGACCTCAACTCTTATGCGCTGCTACGTTTTGTTGCTGGAATTGGATTGGCAGGAGAACTCGGCGCCGGTATTACACTGGTATCAGAAACCATGAGCAAGGAAACCCGTGGCATTGGAACCATGATCATCGTAACATTTGGGGCGCTAGGCGCGGTCTTAGCTGCCCTCATCGGCGATATGCTTTCCTGGCAAATGTCGTATTGGATGGGAGGCGCCATGGGGCTTGCATTACTCGCTCTTCGCCTTGGAACCTATGAGTCGGGAATGTTCCTTAAAACCAAAGATGCGGCTATCAACCGTGGCTTGTTTTTAAGCCTTTTCACGAACAAAGAGAGAAGAACCAAGTACTTAGATTGCATCGCCGTGGGCCTTCCCATTTGGTTTGCCATCGGAGTCCTTATTGCTTTACTCCCTCAATTTAAGCCTTTTTTAAAGCTTGAAGAAGATTTCACTGTTGGAACGGCCATCATGTACACCTACCTCGGGCTTTCAGCTGGCGACTTAATCTCAGGAATTCTTAGCCAATTATTGAAAAGTAGAAAAAAAGTAGTCATTGGCTATTTAGTGGCTTCACTCCTGCTCATGCTGGTATTTTTGTTTACGTCTGGGCATAGCAGTTGGATGTTTAAAATCATCTGCTTTCTCATCGGTGGAGCCACTGGCTACTGGGCACTTTTTGTCACCATTGCCTCCGAACAATTTGGAACCAACCTTCGCTCTACCGTTACCACCACCGTCCCCAACTTTGTCCGAGGAGCGGTGGTGCCTATCACGCTTTCCTTCAGTGCTTTATCCGGTTATTTAGGTGTAATTGTATCAGCCTTTATCGTTGGAATGGTCTGTCTGTTTCTTGCTTTTCGCGCCATTTACAGATTGAAAGAAACTTTTCATGAGGACCTGGATTACTTCGAAACCCTCTGATGGCCGGTTTATACCTTCACATTCCTTTTTGTAGGAAAGCTTGTCATTATTGCGATTTCCATTTTTCCACTTCCGGAAAGCTCCGCAATGAGGTGCTCAATGCCATCGTTCAGGAAATGGAGCTTCATGCCGATGCCACCAACTTGCACCACTTCGATACCCTCTACTTCGGTGGCGGTACTCCTTCCCTACTCACCTACCCAGAGCTCCAGCTATTATTCGAAGCCATTTACAAGAAGTTCTCGATATCTGACAATGCAGAAATAACACTCGAGGCCAATCCTGCTGACTTATCGCTGGAATACCTTCATCAACTGAAGTTAACACCCATCAACCGGCTTTCCATTGG
>JAIXUI010000111.1 GCA_027484125.1 Bacteroidota bacterium
AGCGAGAAATCCCACCCCAAACACCTACACCAAAACCTTGCGCCCTCTGCGAAACCCTAGCGCCCTCCGCATGAAAAAAAACCCCTGCGTGAAACAGCAAGAAATCAACCCCAAACACCTACAAAAACCCTTGCGCCCTCTGCGAAACCCTAGCGCCCAGTGTGAAAAATCCCCTGCGAGAAAAAGCAAGAAATCCCACCCCAAACACCTACACCAAAACCTTGCGCCCTCTGCGAAACCCTAGCGCCCTCCGCGTGAAAAAAATCCCCTGCGTGAAACTGCTTAAAAGGGGTCTTTAAACCGCGCATCATTAATAAACTCCTGATCCGTAAGCGTTTTCAAGAACGCCTCCAGCCGGTCTTTCTCCGCTTCAGTCAGCATAATGCCCGCTTTTCCATTCTGCATCAAACTCGGATCAAGCTGAGCCAGCGCATGCATACCACTAGCCATAAAATCCAGCACCTGACGCAGCGTTTCGATCTTTCCATCGTGCATATAAGGCCTTGAAATCGCAACATTGCGAAGACCAGGAACCTTAAACTTGCCAATGTCAGAACTTTGGCCGGTAATCAACGCCCTGCCAGAGTCGGAAGCTGTAGCCTCCAGCCCTTTATTGCGGTAACTTAGATCAGTAAACAAAGGCTCCGGATGACAATTGCTGCATTTGCTTCTAAACAACTGCAAGCCCTCCAATTCCAGCGACGTAAACGTTGCTTTTCCACGAACAAACTGGTCATACTTGCTATTGTCGCTCACCATACACGCCAGGAACTGAGCCAAGGCCCTGAAGATGCCCTGCGTGGTGATGCTATCCTTCCCAAACGCACTTTTAAACAATGGTGGATATTCAGGATGCTTACTCAGCGTGTTAACCAAGTTGGGCAAACTGTTGCCCATCTCGAAATCCTTGGTGATGGGAAGAATAGGGAAACTCTCCAAATGATTGACACCTCCATCCCATGCAAACTCACTCATCCAAGCGAGATTCGCCAAAGAAGGCGTATTTCTATTACCAAACCTATCGAATACACCATGACTTACCCGATGGTCGAAATCTGAAAAACCGGCGAACTGCTTGTGGCAGCCCCCGCACGACAAACTTGAATCAACGGAAAGAATAGGATCGTAAAACAACCTTCTTCCAAGCTCAAATCCGGCTTTTGTAACCGGATTCTGGCTGAAATTGTACAGCGGAGGACCAAACTCCGCAGGTTGACGGAAGATAGTTTCCGGAGTTGGAGGAGACGCTATTTCGTTCTTACACGACATCAGCCACCAGCCAGAAACCAGAAAAACAAATATGCCGAGTAAAGACTTGTTCATCGCAATCCGTCGAATTTGAACATTTGCTTGATGTTATCTGCGATGCCTTGAGCAACAGGACCAGGAAGCGTGATGTCAGGCTCCTGACGCACCACAATAGGATTCGGGCCATCAAACATTTTCTTCAAGTCCGCACCAATAAGTAGTCCTTGTATGCTGTCCTTTTCTACCACAAAATTGGCATTCAAGGTTACTGTTCGCATTGCCACCTGATTTCTTCGAAAACCACCAATGTGATAAGCAAAAGGTTGACGCGCAATACCATGTTTTCCCTCCACTTTAAAGTGGATATAACCCGTACTCCAGCTCCAAAACATGCCATTGGCAGGGTCAAGCGCCCCGGTTTGCGCCCCTGACATATTTCTGGCAGAGTCCACACCCACCATAAATCGAATGGCCTTGTAGTTTCCTGTGGGAACCTGATTGAAATTAAGAATCATAGAAGCAGGATCCGCCAGGTTAATCATCCGATAACTTTCCTTTTCTACATAAACTGAATCGTTCGACTTAATTAGTTCAAAGTTGGTGAGGTAGTACTTTCCTCGTTCGAAATACAAAGTGTCGCCCTGATCAGAGACCAAATTAGCTTCCATACTAAATGGACCGCTTCCCCAAGTATGGCTCCAATACATCCCCACTTTTCCCGTAGGAATAGCGGGCGTTGGAGTAGGAGTTGGGGTATTTTCATCTCCTTTACAGCCCACAAGGGCCATCCCAGCGATGGAAAATGAAAGTATTGAAGAAAGGATGCGGTTCATGACCATTGAATTTTTTCTTTATTGAGGAAAGCTTGAATGCCGGATTGGCAATCGGAAGAAGCCCTAGCTTCTGCATTAGCATTTGCAGCGAGTTCGAGCGCGTCGCGGTAGGAAAGGTCTTGCGTTTGAGCGATTAGCTGACGCGTAAGTCGAAGACTATTGCCGGAAGCAGATTTCGCCAATTGTCTAGCAAAATTATTCACCCGGTCAGCGATGTCTTCTTTCTCAACAACGAAATTGATGAGGCCAAATTCTCTTGCTCGTTCAGCGGAAATCAAGTCGCCAGTGAGAAGCAATTCTTTCGCTTTTCCTTCGCCCAACTTTCGCACTAAAAATACCAGCACCATCGCCGGGATAAAGCCAATTTTTACCTCAGTGTAGCCAAACAAGGCTTCCGGTACCGCAAACACAAAGTCGCAGAGCGTAGCCAAGCCACAACCTCCCGCAAGTGCATGACCTTCAACCTGTGCGACAATCACCTTGGGAGATTCGTAAATCATTAAGAAGAGCTCCATGAGATGCTTGCTATCCGCCAAATTCTCTTCGTAAGTGTTCGTTTGAAGTTTTTTCAGAGAGGCAAGGTCTGCACCGGCGCTGAAGGCTTCACCTTCGCCCTTGAGAATGATGATTTTGACATGCTGGTTCTCAAAAGCCGACGTTAAAGCTGCTTTGAGCGCTGCTACCAACTCGTGGCTGAAGGCATTGCGCTTTTCAGGGCGATTAAGGCTTACATACAGGAGATTATCTTCCTGTCGAACAAGAACCAAATGGTCAGACATTTAATTGAGCGTTAGTTATTATGCAATTTTAATGTATCAAGGTTTAAGTGAATCTCTTTGTTCAAATTGCACATAGAAAGTTTGCTTTTTTTGGCAAGGGTACCATTTGAAATGGTCTCGCAGTGCGCTGGAATCTCGGCTCGAAAGAGGTTTCAGTACTAATAAAACGGAGGCTTCACCCTTGCGGATGAAGTGATAAGTTGGATACTGATGGTTTGGGCGATGATGGAAGTCCAGCAATCTTCCTTCTACATGGTGTTGAATATACCCCAACAAGCAAGTGCTCAACAATCCAATGCTCCATTTAGGATGAGGGCGATAACCTTTTAGGAAGAAAATCAGCAGCAGAAAAATACCGGTAAATCCCAGCATCGACAGTAAGGGGATAGGAGGAAGGGTGAAAATAGACAAAGGCCAGTCTGCAATTTGCTCAACAGGCCAGCACATCGCTTTTATGAGGAACACAAGCCCCCAATCCGCCAGTGACTCGGTAATAGGTAGCAGTTGAAGAGGAATCCAAAGAATGGAAGCGCCTAAACAAATGGTAGATAAAGGCACTGCCCATAAGTTTGCCAGCCAAAACCAAGTAGGGAATTGTCCGAATAGGTTGAAGCAAAAAGGCAACGTGGCCAATTGTGCAGATATACTTAGAAAAAAACCTTCTGTAATCCACCTTAACCAACATGGCGATTGGTCCTGGAGCTTGTCGAATAAAGGATAAATCAGGATAAGCCCGGCTACAGCGGCATGAGACAGTAAGAAACCAGCAGACCAAAGCGATGCTGGTTTAAGCCACAGCATGAGCAATGCAGAACCGCATAAACTGTGTGAACCCTCCACCATTCTCCCCTTCATTTGGGCAAGCATACTGAAACTATACATGAGACTAGCCCTGCAAATAGACTCTGGCAAGTCGGTGAGCAAGGCAAATGACCATAGGAAAAAGAGCAAGAAAGGCTGCTTCCACCGATCTTTTAAGCGTAGCATTACCAACAATCGATCGATTAGCCAATACAACAAACCAACGTGCAATCCCGAGATGGCTAGAACGTGTAGGGTGCCTGTATTTCTGAAGTCAAGTTGTATAGTTTCTGAAAGGCCATCATCTTGACCGAGCAGTAAAGCTTCAATCCAATACACCACGGTTCGGTCTGGCGCATGTTGAAGTAAAAAGGATTGAAAACGTTTTCGCAATTCTCCCCAAAAGTTTTTCCACCTAAACACTTGATAATGGGATGGAAGTGGTTGAAACGATACCAAGCTGATACTTCCAGAGATTCCTTGACGCCGCATCCACCGTCCGAAGTCAAAACTTCCCGGTAGGGGCGGGACTGGTGGAGGCAGCGGTTTGAAGCGAACGATCCAACTTTGACCTGGTTGGCTATTTTGAGGAGGTTTTCCTTTTCCATAAGCAAGCCACAATCGCCCTTGGAAGCTTACCCGCAACTTCCAGCCTTTTGCGGTAGTCTTGGGCTCGGATTCCAAGATCAAGCAGGTGGTTTGAAGACTTGGTGAATGAACTATCGGAGCAGGCTGATGGAGGGAGAAATGGCTCCATCCCGCAAGAAACCATGCGAGTACCAGCATGGAGAACCGCATCTTCGGTTTCCAACGGTAAATTAAAACCAGAGGAGCCGCCAGTAATCCTACCCAGGCAAGAGGTTTCCACACCACGCCCAGGCTGTCTGCGGTAAAGTATCCCGCAACTACGCCTGCCAAAGCGCGCATCAGTGGATGAGCATGATAACGAAATCGAAATGGGATTTCCGCCTGCATGCTTCAAACCTGGTGATATCCATTTGAAATAGATAGTGCGAATAGGTCTGCCGACATCTCCCATTTTCAAGTAGAGGACTTTTTACCAAGTGAAAGCCCGTTAAAGTGATTTTTCCTTAATCGACGAACTAAAGAGTACCAAGAAAAGACCGTGAATCCATCTGCTAGTTATTATATTCACGCTCCCTTTACCAATCAGTATGATCAGAAAGCTAATTGTGGCTGCAGCGCTCGCAGGAACCTTTTTAGGTACAGCGGTGCAAGCGCAAGATACCCTCCGCAACAAGAAAAACGGTGGCTATCTCTTTACTATGAGCAAGTCCATGGAATCGGTAGATGTTCAGGACCAATGTCGCACAGGTACCTGCTGGAGCTTTTCGGCTTTGTCCTTTTTTGAGTCAGAGTTGATTCGGAAAGGAAAAGGACGTCACAACCTCAGCGAGATGTTTGTAGTGCGTAATGCCTATCTCGAAAAAGCCAGAAACTATGTAAGAATGCATGGTTTAATGAATTTCGGCCCGGGTGGTGCTTTTCATGATATTCCTTTCATCATGAAACGCTATGGAATTGTTCCAGAGTCAGCTTACAAAGGCCTCAACTATGGCGTTGATAAGCATGACCATGGTCAAATGGATAGAATGCTCAGTGGCATGATGAAGTCTGTGGCCAATGAGGAAACCAAAACAGTGAATCCGGCATGGGAAAAAGCCTTTACTGGCGCATTAGATGCCTGGTTAGGCGAAACGCCTAAGGAATTCACCTATCAGGGTAAAACCTTCACCCCGCTTTCTTTCGCAGCTAGTCTTGGGTTGAATATGGAGGATTACATTTCTATCAGCTCCTTTTCTCACCATCCTTTCTACGAAAAGTTTGTACTTGAAGTGCCAGATAACTGGCAATTTGAAAGCTGCTACAATGTTCCCCTCGACGTAATGATGCAGGTGGTGGACAATGCGTTGAACAATGGACATACAGTTTCTTGGGCTGCGGATGTTTCCGAAAAAGGCTTCAACTTCCGTGAAGGATTGGCCATCGTTCCCAAAGATGAGTCTGCTATTAGCAAACGTGGCGAAGACAACCGCCAGTTCAACAATGCCGGCGCTCAGAAAACAGGTTCTCCCTTCGAAGCGCCTTGCGAAGAGAAAAACATCACCCAAGAGGTACGCCAGCAAGCCTTCGACAATTATGAAACCACCGACGACCATGGCATGCACCTCGTAGGCGTTGCCAAGGATCAAACCGGCAAGCGTTTTTACAAAGTGAAGAATTCATGGGGTGAAGTGAATGACCTCAAAGGGTATTTCTTCGTTTCTGAAGCTTACATCAAGTACAAAACCACTAACATTTTAGTACATCGAGATGCTATTCCGAAGGAAATTCAGCGTCGTTTGGGATTGATTAAATAATGAATTTCATTAAGTGTACACTTATACCGGCAGTATTTCTACTGCCGGTTTTTTTTGGACCTGTTGCCGCACAAAACACGGTTCGGGAAGTAGTTCCTATCCATCGGGAACAGACTTTTCAATTAGAAGGTGGCGCTTCTTCCACGCTTTATGGTCGTTCTCGCCAGCTTTTGAAAGTGACACTTCCTCCCGGAACTGTGAGTTGGTACTATGCGGTTACCACCCAGTCAAAGCCAAGTTCCTCCATGAGTTTGCTTGGCTTGGCGTCTCAGTTGAGTAAACTGGTGGATCCTACCGGCATTACTTCGGTAGCTTTGAATGCACTCAACAGTCCACAAGGGCAGCAAGCCTGCGATGTGTATGTGATTACCTCTGCGCAAAGCAGAAAGTACTTCGAGGAGAAAGCCGATCAGGGCCTCTTCAATCGCAAGCGGTTTGTATATGATACAATTACCAGCCGACTTGGATTCAAAGGTGGAATTGTTCAAGACCAGCGTTGGCGCAAAGGGAGTTTTTACCTTGGAATCAGAAATCCTAGTGCGTTTGAAAGTGCACAGGTTACGGTTGAAGTAGTAGCGATAGTAGAAAAACAAGCTCCGCCTAAGGTAGTGGACAGCCTCAAGTGGCAGATTCAAGAAAAATTAGCGGACAAACTACTCGCCTCCGGAGATAGCGTTTTGGCATTGGAAGCATACAATAAGTTGCTGCAAGAGCAGCCCAACCGTAATTCAATTCGCATTAAACGTTTCGGACTCCAGCTAAACCGGACTCTTTCTCCAGGACTTCAACAAGAGTTTGTGGAACTTCTCAGCTTGAGAAGCAAGAAGCAGCTCGATTCAGCCACGTATCAGCAACTTCAAGCAGCAGTCAGGCAATGGCAACCTGATAGCTCTGCTTGGAGGTTAAAAGCAGTCTTCGAGGAGTTGTTGAAAGAAACCCCTTAGGATTTCAACTTCAGCAAGTCGAACTGAAAGGGGAGTAGGTTGCCCACGGACTTCACTTGGTAAACAGGGCCTGAACTTCCGGCAGTCAGGAGCCTGATGGGGCTTCCCTGACGCTTTTCGCTTTCTAACATCACTTGCAAACAGCCACCACAAGGTGCAATAGGCTGGTCGGTTTTGTACTTGGTAGAACTTGCACGAACGGCCACCGCCACAATTTTTCTAGTGGTGTGAACAGCACCAATATGGAAAAATGCCACTCTTTCCGCGCACATCCCGCTGGGATAGGCGGCATTTTCTTGGTTATTGCCAATGACAATGCTGCCATCGTCTAACAAAACTGCGGCACCTACGCCAAATTCAGAATAAGGCGCATAGGCATTTTGAGCGGCTAAAAGCGCTTTTTGAAGCAATATCTGGTCAGATTCAGGCAAATCTTGCGTCTGCCATTCTTCTAGTTGAAACCGAAATTCGTGCGTTTTCATTTTGAAAGGGCTTCTAAAATAAGGAATCAACGCTCAGATTGTACTTTTGCGACCGATGAATCCTCAATTGGTCCTGATCATTGGTGCCGGCCGGTCCGCTACCTGTCTCATTGATTATCTTTCCGAACAGCTCGCAAGCGAAAGTGTTCATTTGCGCGTTGCCGACCTTGATGCTGCTCTGGCACAAGAAAAGGTGGGTGGGCGTCCTTTTATGGAAGCGGTGGGCCTTGACCTTACGAACGAAGCTGCGCTTCGTCCGCATATCGAACAAGCTGCAGCGGTTGTTTCCTTGGCTCCTGCGTTTTTGCATATGCCTATTGCTAGGTTGTGTGCTGAAGTAGGCAGAAGTTTATTCACTGCTTCCTACTTAAGTGAGGAAATGAAGGCGCTGGATGAGGTGGTTAGGTCGAAGGATTTGGTTTTCATGAATGAACTTGGCTGCGATCCTGGCATCGATCACATGTCGGCCATGAAGCTAAAGGCTGAAATTGAAGCCGAAGGAGGTCAAGTCGAAGTTTTCTGCAGCTATACCGGTGGTTTGGTTGCAGAAAAGTCAAACAATAATCCGTGGGGATACAAATTTTCGTGGAACCCTCGCAATGTCATTCTTGCTGGTACCGGCGGTCCTGCGCGGTTTTTACAGGATGGCAAACTGTCGTTTATCCCCTACCATAGGTTGTTCCGCGAAACAGAATCTTTTGAGCTTTCTGAAGGCCTTAAATTGGATGCTTATGCCAACCGTGACTCCGTTCCGTACCGAAAGTTGTATCAGTTGCAGCATGCGCATACCGTTATTCGTGGAACTTTTCGCTATCCAGGCTACTGCCTGGGCTGGCAAGCCATGGTATTGCTCGGCCTAACCGATGATTCACAGAAGTTTCCAGGAAAGCATCATACTTATGCCGACTTGCTGCGGTCTTTCCTTCCTCAAGAGTTTCATGCTTTGTCGCTGAGAATGGGTGTTCAGCAATTCTTGATAAGTAGGGGAGGGTATAGCAGTCAGGAAGCCAAACAAGCCACTGATTTGTTGGACTGGACCGGTATTATGGATGAATTGCCACTGCCGGAAATACTGCAATCTCCAGCAGCACATCTACAAACATTGTTGGAGCCACGCTGGAAACTCGAAGCGGATGATACCGACCGAGTGATTATGTTTCATCATATAGAGGCCCGCTTCGGCAGTGAGTACCGCATTTATAATGCTTTGTTGGACCTTACCGGCGACGATCCTATTCACACCGCGATGGCTAAAACCGTAGGTTGGCCGCTCGCTATGGCGGTAGAAAGTTATATAAAAGGAACAATGAAGGAGCGCGGAGTGTGTATTCCGCTCAATCCAGAGGTCTATCTTCCTATTTTGGAAAAGCTAGAACAACGTGGGGTGAAGTTTCAAGAAAGCTACCAAGTGTTGTAATTGCCTGAGTACTCAAGTGCAGATGAGCGAATTCTTTCCAGACATTACTTATTCATTGTTGTAAAATCCTTCGATTAACTGAACAGGTATAAAACACGTCAACATAGGATTTCAAAAAGATTGAAAAATCATTGGTGCTTGAAAGCGTAGGTTTTCTTAATCGTAGAAGTCCCAACTAAAGCCCAAGCGCCAAACGCGGTCCATCATGGGATAGAGAGGGACTGTGAAATAGCCATCTGCAGGAAAGCCTTGGAAGGCATTTTCAAATTTAACAAACAACCTTGTCCGCTTGAGTTTCATGGTCGCGAAAGGGTCGATGCGTGGGAAGCCTCCTGTGTTAAAGCTATTTTGATTCATCCATAAGCCGGTTGACGGCATCCAAGCATCCCCCTTCCACTGGGTTTGGAAGAAAAAGTCGGTGCCAAACTGTAATCTAAGATCAGTTTTGCGGAATCCGAACTCGAAAAATAAGGATTGGCTGGTTTGAACAGTCGGCAGGTTCAGCCGCGAATCGCCGGTGTAGTTGGCCTGAATTCTTCCTAACCAATGAATCCATTTCCAATGCAAATGGTATGACATCCAGGCAGAAACCAGTTGGATGTCCGCAGAGCTTCCATCTTTTCCGGCAATTCTGGGAGTGCTGTCGTTGGCGCTCATGTATCCCCAGCCATTGAGCTGGTGAAGGGAAACGCCTATTGAAAAGGTTCGGTTTCCGGCTTTCGCGTAGAGTTTAGATTCCGTGAAGGTTTCGCCAAGTGAACCATTTCCCCAGCGGTAATAATTGCCTGAGAATCGCTGAAGCAAGACATCGAGTGCTTGTTTGCGTATGGTTATTCCCGCTTCAACCGGGAACGAGGTGTTCCATTTTGCGCTACCTTGGCCCCAAAAACCGCCGGCTCCTGTTGGGTCCTGAAATATCCAGTTCAGTTGCCCATTTAAGGACAGTTTATCGGTGATTTGGAGTTTAGTTTCAGCTTCTATGCTGGTTTTGTGGATTTGCTGTTCCCAAACCGGCATCAACAAGGTGAAGTAGGAACTGGTGATTCCTACTTTCCAGTACCAAACCGAAGAGTGGAAATTACGGAAGCTAAATTGATTGCGAAATTCTGTGACCGCGAGTGAATCGGCTGTTTCGTTAGAGTCTAAATATAGACCCTGGTAAAAGCCTGCTGGTGGGAGGAAGTCGTCGGTGAATTTCCGGTAGAATTGTCCGTAGCGTCCTTCATGACCAAGAACCAGGCCTCCATTCAAGCTGTCGCCGCCGAGTCGGTATTGTTGATTCCAATGAAAGATGGCTTCGCGATAGCGGGAGGCAGTGTTTCTGAGCCTAATGTTTTCTACTAATCGAGGGGTACTGCTTGCGCTTTCAAACAAATTTGGATTGTTGACACCCCCATTATCCATCATACGCTGGGTATTGGTCATGAAACCTGCCATCAGTTTATACCGCATTTTAAATGCTTGAAGTTGTAGGCTAAGGTCCAAGTGGCGGCTGAATCCTTCTTGGCGGGCATAAATACCGTCTGAACCAATTTGATGATAGCGTGCTGCTACATTCACTTTGCTGCCAAGGTTTTGTGTATGCACCACTTCGAAATTCTGTTCAACCATACCTCCGGTAAGAAAATGGAGCCTAGTGTAGGGCGTATTGGTTTGGTAGAAGAGTTGGTTTTCAGGTCGGGTGCTAAATGGAGCTTGTTGTCTCCAACCAATGGGTAAGACTTCGAAGGGAATGTCGAGGGGAGAAAAACTTCTTGCCGGCGAACCTGCAACTCCTAGAAAGAGGTGGTCGGCATTGTTTTTCTGCAATGGATTAAAACGCTGTACCCCAGTTTGAGCGGTATCTAAAGGATGGGAGTAAACCGTATCGAAATCCCAGTCCGACATACGAGCGGCGGCAAGGCGTACTTTACGAGTAGCCAACATGGTGCTGTCCTGACCATCCGCGAAGTAGGGAAGAGTCAGTATTACACAAAAAAGAAGGGTTAAATAGCGATTAGGCAACGCCTTGTATCAATTGCTTGATGATGTAAGTCATATGCGGTTCAGCCTTGTTGGCAGCTGCAACTACCGTTTCTAAAGTAACCGTAACTGGCACTTCCGGGAAAGCTTCATCGGTGATAGCACTAATGGCAAATACCTTCAGCCCCATACTTCTTGCTACGATAACCTCAGGAACGGTGGACATCCCAACTGCATCGGCGCCGATGGTTCTGAGGTAGCGATATTCAGCAGGAGTTTCGAGCGAAGGCCCCATAACAGCCGCATAAACGCCCTGGTGAAGCGTAATGCCTGCTTTAGCTGCTATGTTCATGGCTTGTTGAATAAGAGTATGGTTATAAGGTTCCGACATTTCCGGAAACCTGGGTCCTAAGATAGGACGGTATTTGCCACGCAGCGGATGGTCAGGTAAAAGATTGATATGGTCGTTTATGACCATGAGCTCGCTGATTTTAAAGGAAGGGTTTAGTCCGCCTGATGCATTGGAGACGATAAGATGAGTGATGCCAAGTTGCTTCATCACCACTACCGGAAAGGTGATTTGCTGCATGGAATAGCCCTCATAATAGTGGAATCTCCCCTGCATAGCGATGACTTCCACGCCACTGAGCTTCCCGAAAATCAATCGGCCTACATGACTTTCAACCGTTGACAGAGGGAAATGCGGGATATTGGAATATGGGATAATGTGGCTGGCTTCTATTTCATTAGCCAATTGTCCCAGGCCGGTTCCTAGGATAATGCCAACTTTAGCTTGTGTTCCAGTCTTTTTTTGTAAAAACTCACTGGTTTCTTGTGTGTTCGAAAACATACTGCTTTAGTTTAGCCTTCAATGCAGCTTCATCAGCCTGATTGAAAGCAATTTTTATGGGGAGATAAGCGAGGTTTACACCCGCATCAATAAAGAGTTGACTATACGGTAAAAACCGAACGAAATCCTTCTCTGTCGTCAAAATTAAATCATGATTTCGGGACGCCGCAAGGATACGTTGAATGTCCTTATTCGTAAAATTATGGTGGTCACCAAAAGGCATGTGCGTTATCAACCAACCGGAGTCTTTACCTTTTTGCATGAGGGCTTCCGGATTTGCAATTCCGGTTACAAGAAGCACTTTAGTCCCATGCTTTAAGTCAGGTTGCGGCAACAGGTTAGAAATAAACAAAGGGCTTAAGTACAAAACACTGGAGAACACTACAAGCTGATGGGCAGCTACTTTCAATTTATCCTCCATAAACCTCCTGTCATAAACTGTTAGTTTTTCAGGGCTGCGAGTTAATATGATAACATCAGCTCGTTGAAGTCCTTCTCTCCCTTCTCTCAACCGGCCTACAGGCAAAAGTTTGTCGTTGAATACAGGTTGGTTGTAATCAATCAGTAATAAATAAAAGCCAGCCTTGAGCGCACGGTGTTGGTAGGCATCGTCTAATACAAAAAGGTTGTGCTTGGGATGTGTTTCGAGTACCTTGTTGATGCCTTCAACCCTGCTTTCACAAACCGCAACCACGATATCTGGGAATTTACGGTAAATCTGATAGGGTTCATCACCGATTTGTTTTGCATCAGAGTCGGCATTGGCAAGTACAAAACCGGATGTTTGTCGTTTGTAACCCCGACTAAGAAAAACAACTTTTCCAAACTGGCTTTGCAGCCATCCTGCTAACCATTCGGCATGAGGGGTTTTGCCTGTTCCACCCACACTCAGGTTGCCAATAACAATCACAGGAAATGGAAAGGAGGTCGATTTAAATACTCCAGTGTTGTAGAAGAGGTTTCGAATACTGACTAGGGCGGCAAAAAGCCACATCAGTGGGTAAAGTAGAACCTTAGTCAGTGCACGCATGTGAGGCAGAATACAAATTAAACTAATTTAGGCCGAAATATGCAAATGGTTACAGCTCAACAGATCATCGCAATCCTGGAAGGGATGTTTCCTTCTGCTCTACAAGAACAGTGGGATAATTCAGGGTTTCAAGTTGGAGATCCTCAAACTTCTATCAAGGATGTCCTCTTTTGTCTTGATATCACAGAAAAAGTACTTGATGAAGCCATCATTCGTGGGTGCAACCTTGTTGTTGCTCATCATCCATTAATTTTCCAACCATTAAAATCAATTACTGGAAGTACAGATGCTGATCGGTGTGTAATTAAAGCGATTCAAAATGGGCTTGTGTTGTATAGCATGCACACCAATGCCGATCGTCATTATCAAGGAGTGAGTAGAAAAATGGCTGAAATGCTCGGATTAAGCCATATTAGGGTTTTAAATCCGGAGAAAGACATGCTATTGAAGCTGGTAGTGTTTAGTCCGGGGCAAGATGTGCTCAAAGTTCAAGAGGCGTTATTCGCCGCTGGGGCTGGAAAAATCGGCTACTACGACCAAGCTAGCTTTAATGCCGGCGGAGTAGGAACGTTCAGGCCACTCGATGGCGCAAATCCGGCAGTTGGCGCAGTTGGCAAACGGGAGCAAACCGCAGAAGTGCGGACGGAGGTTGTTATAAGAAAGTGGCAATTGGCAGAAGTACTGCAAGCGGTTAAAGCTATACACTCGTATGAAGAGGTTGCTTACGATGTTGTTCCACTTTTGAATGAAGATCAGGATCACGGTTATGGCTGCATAGGAGAACTGGAAACTCCTTTATTGCCGGTTGAAGTGCTCGGAAGAATCAAAGCAGTTTTTGGAGGAATGGTTCGGCATACTGCGCTACCGCAAACGCCAATCAAGAAAATTGCGCTTTGTGGAGGTAGCGGAAGCTTTTTAATTGGTCATGCCAAACGACAAGGAGCAGATCTTTTCCTAACTGCTGACCTGAAGTATCATCAGTTTTTTGAGGCAAATGAACAGTTTATTCTGGCTGATATCGGGCATTATGAGTCTGAGCAGTTTAGTATGCAGATTTTCAGGGATAAACTGAAAGATAATTTCCCTAATTTCGCGCTTCCTATAACGGAAACCACCACCAATCCAATTGTTTACTTTTAATGGAAACCACGGTAGAGCAAAAGCTTAAGGCCCTTTACGAACTTCAGAAAATCGATTCCAAAATCGATAGCATCCGCACCATGCGTGGGGAGCTTCCTATGGAAGTGAAGGATTTAGAAGATGAAATTGAAGGCCTTCAGACCCGCCTAGCCAAATTTGCTGAAGAAGTTACTTCTTTGAAACAAGCCATTCAAGAACGTAAAGCCTTCATCAAAGAAGCCACAGCTGCAAAAGCTAAGTATGAGGCGCAGCTTATGTCGGTAAAAAACAGCCGCGAGTACGATGCACTTTCGAAGGAAATTGAAATTTCCGGACTTGATATCCAACTTGCTGAAAAGAAAATTAAGGAGTATTCCTTCCAACTCGAAGAAAAGCAGAATAGCGTAGGCGATATTCAAGCAGAACTCGATGGCCGCCAACGTGACCTTGAAGCTAAAAAGCTCGAACTCGACGGCATTATCGCTGAAACTGAGAAAGAAGAAAATGAACTGTTGCAGCATAGCAACCAAGCAAGCGAGAAAATCGATACCTACTACCTTACGGCTTACCGCCGCATCCGGAAAAATGCCCGTAATGGGCTGGCGGTAGTAAGTGTGGAACGTGGCTCTTGCGGCGGCTGCTTCAATGCTATTCCTCCGCAAAAGCAAATGGACATTCGCACTAGAAAGAAAATCATTCCTTGTGAACACTGCGGTCGTATTCTTGTAGATAGCGAAATAGAAAGCCGCTAGGTGGCTATTCTTAATCATAAAAAAAGCCTCGGCATTCGCCGAGGCTTTTTTATGATTGCCTTTGATTACTTTTTAGGAACGCAAGCTGAAATAGCCCTAAAGTCGTTGATGTTAAACTCTGGAGCAGCATTCTTCCCGCCTGGCTGCGAAAGACTCATGTACATGATTTTCGCGGTCTTGCAGTCGAGTACCATCTTCGCTACTTGAAGCGAATATTCGGTTACTTCACCTTTTACACTTGATTTGATATCTACCGGAAAGCACATGAGATAAGCATAGCTGTCAGAACCTTGCTCGGAAGCAGTGGCGATTTCGCTGGTTTCAGCCATTTTGTATTTCATGTCGCCCATGGTTTCCGCCAATACTTTATCGGTAATCTTCTCTGTGTCAATGTACTCATTGTCAATCAATAGAATGACGTTCTTTAGATCAGCACAACCTTTAGTAGCTTCTGATTTCATCATATTATTCATAGGAAGCTTTTTCTTATTGTTAGCCATCAAATTCAACTGAAACTGGGCCATATGGCAAAGAGTGCGGATGTGTAATTCCGTGTAGCTATTAAGCAAACTTAAGGTAGCATACTCTCCAGATTTTACATAGGGCATATTAAAGGTGAGCTCTGGCTTTTCGTCATCAAAATTTTCTCCTCTAGATAAAGCCAATACTGGCATCATGTAAGGATTTTTGTCATTCATTTCTGCTGGTTGGGTAAAGTATAGCCAAGCAACCAACATGTTTTTTCCTCTTTTTTTGATTTTGTCTTTAGCCTGTTTCGCAGTTTCAAACGATTTTTCTTCGTTGAATTTCCATTGGTCAGCAAAGATTTTTTGAACATTGTCATTGAATGAAGCTACAGCGGCTTTGTGGTTATCTGCCCATTCCGAGTTCTTTTTTGCCATTTTCTTGATCATTTTCTGGTCTTCTTCGGCCAATAAGACCACGAGGCTTCGGTCCTTCCATGAGGTAACCTCTTTCATATCAGGCATGGGCGGTGCCTGCGCACCTGCACGCATGAAACCGGTGACCAGCACCAGTAGTAGGGTAAACAGTTTTTTCATAGCGTTCGAATATAGCGTAAGGCAGGTACATTTGCGACCTGAATGATAAAGAGCTTTTGTCCATTACATTGGCGGGAATATGCCTTGCTCGACTGCGGTCGATTTGAAAAACTAGAACGCTTTGGTCCTTATGTCCTGATTCGCCCTGAACCGCAAGCTGTATGGGACAAAGCCTGGCCGGAGAATAAGTGGGAGTCACTCGCTCATGCTCGCTTTGTGCCTTATAACAGTTCATCCGGAAACTGGCAAAAAATGAAACCAATGCCTGACGATTGGACCATTAACTATCAAAGTCCGGCTATGAAGTTGAAGTTTAAACTGGCGCTCACTGCATTTAAGCATGTGGGGTTGTTTCCGGAACAGGCCGACAATTGGGAGTTTATCTTTAAGCAAGTCAAGGATATTGAAGAGCAAAAGCGCGAACAACCCAAGGTCCTCAATCTATTTGCTTACACTGGCGGGGCTTCTTTGGCAGCTAGGGCCGCCGGCGCTGATGTAATTCACCTCGATTCAGTAAGGCAAGTGGTTAGTTGGGCGAAAGGAAATATGGAGTTGTCTGGCCAGCGTGACATCCGCTGGCTGGTAGAAGATGCCCGTAAATTCGTTGAGCGTGAACTTCGCCGCGGACGTGTGTATCAAGGTATTATGGCAGATCCTCCTGCTTATGGCCTTGGGCCTTCCGGCGAGCGTTGGAAGTTAGAAGATCACTTCAATGACCTTGTTAAAGGACTCGTTCAGTTACTCGACCCTGACCATGGCTTTTTGGTATTGAATACTTACTCGTTAGGTTTCTCTTCTCTTATTGTCGACAACTTCTTGCGCACCTTGTTGCCTAATGCTTCTAACCAGCATGGTGAACTTTACCTGAAAGCAGAGTCTGGTTTGTCGCTTCCTTTAGGGGTAATCGGCAGGAAATCAGCTTATACTCTTTGAATTTATGAGGCTTTGATTTCGTCGAAATGAATTGGTCGAATCTTAGCCTTAATAGTGGAAAAGATTAAAAAATATTAAGTGTAATAGAAAATTGAATATATTTATATAGCTGATAATCAATTTGTTGTATTTATTTTAATACATCAAAGACTTATTTCTTGATTGTGGAAAACTTTTTTTTCGAGAAATTTTAACTCGAAAATGCCCTTTCTGACTTGATGGTAAAATCTGAAAAAAGTCAAGAGCCCAACAAGTTTTTTTTCTTCGCTTTCCTACTTCATCTTTGAATCCCCCAACCAACAAACCCTCCCTTATCCTAAATCAATGACAGCCAATCAACTGGAACGCGTATGGGCCGAATGTCTCGAAATTATCAGGGACAACGTGCTTGAGCAGTCGTTCACGACTTGGTTCAAGCCCATCAGGCCGGTCAAGCTGGAAGATAAGGTCCTGACCATTCAGGTGCCCACCCAGTTTTTTTATGAGTGGCTCGAAGAGCACTATGTGACCCTTCTTCACAAAACCATCAAGAGAGTTCTTGGATCTGATTCTAGGCTTGAATACGCCATCGTTATGGCTAATCCTTCACCAAATGCCAATGGTCCTCTGACCATGAACATCCCTGGTAACAAGGCTAAATCCCAAAATCCTGAACTTAATCTTCCGGGTTCTCTCAACGCAGGAACCACCATGAATCCTTTCGTGATTCCTGGTTTGAAGAAGGTTCAGATTGATTCACAACTCAACCCTCAATATACTTTTGATATTTACGTAGAAGGTGATTGTAACCGCCTTGCACGCTCTGCGGGATTAGCCATTGCTGCGAAACCTGGGGGTACTTCATTTAATCCACTCTTAGTTTATGGTGGGGTAGGTTTGGGCAAAACCCATCTACTTCACGCCATTGGTAATAAAATCAAAGAAGATTTTCCTCAGAAAACGGTTCTCTACGTTACTTCTGTCAATTTTACCAATCAAATCATTCAAGCAATTACCAAACAAACCATACAGGATTTGGTGAACTTCTACCTTATGGTAGATGTCCTCATTGTGGATGATATCCAAGATTTGAATGGCAAGGAAAAAACGCAGGACATTTTCTTTAACATCTTCAACTCCCTGCACCAGTCCGGCAAGCAAATTATCATGTCGAGCGACCGCTCGCCTAAGGATATGCAAGGCTTCAATGACCGATTGGTTTCTCGATTTAAATGGGGGCTAACTGCTGACCTTTCTGTTCCTGATTATGAAACACGCCTCGCCATTCTTACACTGAAAATGTATAAGGATGGAGTGACTTTTCCTCATGATGTGGTCGAGTTTGTGGCTCACAATGTTAAAAGCAACGTACGTGAGTTAGAAGGTGCTCTTACCTCCATACTCGCAAATGCGTCATTGAACCAGAAAACTATTGACCTCGATTTAGCGAAGTCAGTAATGAAGAATTTGGTTAAGGAAATTCATACTGATATCAATGTCACCAACATTGTTCAACACGTTTGTAATTTCTATAACCTCACCCCTGAGATGCTTCAATCTAAATCAAGAAAGAGGGAAGTAGTTCAAGCTCGCCAAATTGCTATTTACTTCACCAAGAAGTTTACTAAATTAAGCTTGAAAGCTATTGGTGAACATTTCGGAGGGCGTGATCATACCACTGTCATTCACTCTTGTGAGAAAATAGAAGATTTCATTGGAATCGATAAGAAAATTAAAGCAGAGGTAGAAGACATTCACAAGCGAATCAAGCTGAATTTGATTTAACTTATAGCCAAGTTTAACCTTTCCATGGGGAGCCTGCTCTAATTTTGTCGGCTCCCTATTTTTATTGGAATACTACATGGCTATGCCGTCCTAATTAATCAACTTAATCGGCTCTATTTTCCATTAGATGAGCTGGAAAAACAGCTGGTACGTTTTATTGGCTCTTTGAATTACTCAAGAGCACCGCAAGAATTTGGTGGAGATTATGCTCTCGGTTGGCAGGGCCTGGGAAAAATCTGATGGTTAATGCATGGTGCTTACCTGAAAGGGTGCTGCATTCAACAATGAGCCGATCACTTTTGATGAAACGGTTGGGTAATAAGCGCTTCCATCGAGGCTGACGCTGCATGAGAAAATAACGCTGGCTGGTCTGAATACCTTCTTCAACCACCATTAATCCCCATTCTTCTGCTTCATAACGGATAAATCCTGTTGGGGCGAGTAGTTCTACTAAGTATTCTGTGAGATATTGTAACTCTGCAATCTGATGCTCCGTTGGGTTGTAAAAGCAAACTTTTTGAACTTCCGGTAACATCACGACCTCACAAACTCCAGGGTCATCGTAGAAGAAGGAAGCCTCGAACGCCTTGCGTAACTGGTTCATTCTCAATGAAGGCTGATGGCTTGCACGCCAGTTTCTGAATGCTTTTAAGAAGCTTTCAGATCTTACCAGTGTCTTGTACCTCAAGGGCGTGCAGTTGCGAAATAACTCAGTACGGATGAGTTCGTTTTGCTCAGACTTATTCATTGTATGCAACAAAAGAACAAAAGAGGGAGTTACAGGTTTTACCTTTGTGCTGAAAAGCTGTTAAAAGCCTGCATTTTCTTGATGAAATTAAAATTTTTGGGAGCGGCCCGCAAGGTAACCGGTTCCATGTTCCTTTTTGAACCCTTCCCTGACGTTCGCATCTTGGTTGATTGTGGTTTTGATATGGATGACAGAAGCCGGAACTATACCGACGAAGCATTCGATTTTAACCCTCGAAGCCTCACTGCTGTTGTGCTCACGCACGCCCACATCGATCATTCGGGCAATCTTCCCGCTTTAATTCGACTTGGTTACGAAGGCCCTATTTATTGCACCTTGCCAACCCTTCACCTTTCTCGTTTGCTTTTACATGATAGCGCTATGCTGCAAAGCAAAAGAACCGGAACTGGGAAGAAACACCGGAAAGGACGTAAACAGCAAGACCTTTCCGGTATGTTCGAGAAAGAGGTTGATGAAACCCTCGGACAGATGAAAGCAATTCCGTTCAAGGATCGACGGAAAATCGCCTCCGGAGTGTGGTTTACATTCAATCCAACCGGCCATTTGCCTGGCGCTGCCAATATTATTTTTGAAGTAGAAACCGATCAAGGGCTTAAGAAGGTTGCTTTTACCGGCGACATTGGCCGTAAAAACTATCCCCTTTTACCTGATCCGGAACCGATTCCGCAAGTGGACTATCTCATTTGCGAAAGCACTTATGGAAACCGACTTCACACGCCTATCGAAGAAACGGCTGCTAGGTTGGAAAAGGTTATCCACGATACCTGCGTTCAAAAGTCAGGGAGACTTATAATTCCGGCATTTTCAGTTGGGCGTACCCAAGCAATGCTGTTTATCCTCGATAAACTCTTTATTGAAGGGAGACTGCCCAAAATCAAAGTGTTTGTAGATAGCCCAATGGCCATTGATAGCATCCGTGCTTATGAACGATTTATCGATTATTTAAGCGAAGAGGCCAAGAGCCATCATCGCCAACATGGAAGGTTGTTTGATAATGAAAACCTGATTTTGGTTGAACGTTCAGGTCAAAGTAAGGCTATCGCTCATTACCACGAGCCTTGTATCATCATTTCCGCTTCCGGTATGCTGGAAGGTGGAAGGATTCAAGAACATGTGAGAGCAAACCTTTCGAATGCTTATGCAACTATTTTGATGGTGGGCTTTTGCTCCGAAGGAACGCTTGGCCATACTTTACTTCAGCAGCCTAAAGCGCTGGAGTTCAATGGTAAGCAATATGCAGTGCTAGCTGAAATCGATAAACTAGATTCATTGTCTGGACATGCTGACCAACAGGGGCTCATAGATTTTGTTGCTACCCAGTCAACTAGAAGTCTGAAAAAGATTTGGTTGGTACACGGAGAGCTCGACTCTCAGGAAGAACTCGCCCGTGTACTCTCCGAAAAAGGCTACGA
>JAIXUI010000149.1 GCA_027484125.1 Bacteroidota bacterium
AAATTTAGGCGGCAAATGTGTTTTTACAAGCGAGTGGGACAAAGAAGCACAGAGAACATACCGAGCAAACTTTGGCGAAGTTCCATTTGGTGACATTACCAAAGAGCAAACAAAAAAATTCATTCCGGACGGCTTTGATGTTTTGTGTGCAGGATTTCCTTGTCAAGCATTTTCTATTGCCGGTAAAAGAGGTGGCTTTGAAGACACAAGAGGAACCTTATTTTTTGATGTTGCTGAAATAATCAAACGTAAACAACCAAAAGCATTTTTCCTTGAAAACGTAAAAGGTTTAAGAAATCACGATAGAGGAAAAACATTAGAAACCATTTTAAATGTTCTTCGCAATGACCTAGGATATTTTGTTCCTGAGCCACAAATCATAAATGCAAAAGACTTTGGCGTTCCTCAAAATAGGGAGAGAATATTTATAGTAGGCTTTCATAAAAGCACAAAGGTTTCAGAATTTGAATACCCAAAACCGCTTGACAAAAAGGTAAAGTTTGCAGACATTAAAGAGAAGAAAGTTCCACCAACAAAATTCTATCTATCAACCCAATATTTACAAACGCTTCACAACCACAAGTCAAGACACGAAAGCAAAGGAAATGGTTTTGGTTTTGAGATTATCCCAGACACAGGAATTGCTAACGCTGTTGTTTGTGGTGGAATGGGTAGAGAAAGAAATTTAGTAATTGACAAGCGAATAAAAGACTTCACTCCCACTACACACATAAAAGGCGAAGTAAACAGAGAAGGCATTCGTAAAATGACACCAAGAGAATGGGCAAGACTTCAAGGCTTCCCTGACAATTTTTTAATTCCGGTTGCTGATGCTTCCGCATATAAGCAGTTCGGCAACTCCGTTGCCGTTCCTGCTATTCAAGCAACCGCAGAAAAGATTTTGAAACTAATAAATACAGAAAATGCTAAAAGGAAATAAAGGAGATTGGAGTGAGTTATATGTTTTCGCAAAATTACTAAGTGAGGGCAAGCTGTTTCAATCAGACATTAACCTAAATCGTGATGAGAATAATTATTATGAAGTTGTAAAAGCTTATAGAGAGGAAGGCAAATCATCACTGGAGTTTGAAAGAAATGGGAATATTCTTCTTTATTCTGTATCAGACGGAAATAGAAATTTAATTGGGGATTTTTCAATAGAATATTTAAAGGAAATATCTGAAAAAATCTATACAGGAATAATCAACGGTTCAGGGAAAAGTTTTGAAATACCAACGATTGAGGATTTCATTGAAATTTCAAAAATTCAGAAACTAACTGCTAAAGTCACAAGCAAATCAGATATAAGATTAAGAATCTACGACCATCGACTTGCCAAAGAAGCTGATTTAGGTTTTAGCATAAAATCTTTGCTCGGGGAGGATTCGACTCTATTCAATACTGGACTTGGAAACAACTTCATTTATGGAATAAAGACAAATAAAAATATTTCAATTCCTGAGTTTAATGAGACGACCTATAAGCCAGAAGGTAAAATTTCTAAACTGACTTTTAGGCTTCAAAAGTTAATTAACGACTATTCCGCAGTTATTAAATTTAAAGGCATTCAATCTTCCCAACTTTGGAGAAATTTAAAAATGGTTGATGGTGATTTGCCTGAAATAATATCTTATTGCCTACTTTATAGATGGATAGACAGAACACCAGTTTTATCCGAATTAGTATCACTTTTAGAAAAAAGAGACCCATTAAATTTTTACAACGGAGAGCAATCTGAACAAAATTTATATGACTATAAGCTTAAAAAATTTCTTGCTGAATGTGCAATGGGTATGACGTCAGAAAAACCTTGGCAGGGAATATATGATGCAACTGGTGGTGTAATCATTTGTAAGCAAGACGGTGACATTGTTTGTTTCCATATTTATGATTTCAATCTTTTCAGAGAATACTTATTAAAGAACACAAAGTTTGAGCAACCTTCGACTGGTGAAGATGAAGATAACCCTGGAACACCGCGAACAACAAAAGGAACGAAAAAATACTATTACGGATGGCTATTTGAAGAGAATGACGAACTTCTTTTTAAAATTAATTTACAAGTTAGATTTATTTGAACCTAATTGGTGGCACATTTGCAAAACCGCACAAGCCAACGCTAAAGCCAAGTTTTGCAAAAGAGCTAACAAGCTAACACACCAGGACTTACACGAAATGACAACGAACGAAAACGACAAAAAAGAAGGCCAGCACCCAACATTCATCCGAGTAGGCGAAAGTCCTACAAACTAAAAGTCCCAGAGCAAGCATTCTTGACTGGGACTTTTGCATTACTCGGTGTTGGGCGGTGCCTGCTTTTGAATCGTGAGCGTTAGGAGTGGATATTCCGGAATATTGACCCTGAAAAAACACCTCCATCACTCATCACTCCCCAAGGATTTGAACAAATAAAAAAAACATAGACCTCCTCGAATTATAAGATTTTCTAACTTAGTACAGCTGAGCAAGCAGCACCATGAACCGTATAAAGAGCCTCAAACACCCCAAACCGATGGAAGCAGTTTCCAACATTTCCACCACTAACCCAATAGCTTCAACCAAGGCGGACATATACGCAACTCCAGAAAAATATACGCAAGTTGCAGTGGATATATACGCAAGTTTGGTGGAGTTGTGTATACAGGGATATTATGGGCAAGGGTAAACTATTACTATGCTTATGAATGAATTGACGAATATAATAATGGGTAATAGTAAACCAATTGAAAAGAAAGGTAGACTATTTACTCATAGAATTAACGAGAGAGTTGATGCAAGTCTTGAGTTTATTAAAACTAAATATGAGAATTACCCTGAATTAGAACTTGCGATTGATTATATAGAGTATTTTCATTCAGAAACAATTATAGCAGAAATTAGTCAATTAGAGAAACTTGGATATTACCCATCTACCGAAACTGAAATGGAGTTAGACCATTCAATAAAACATGCATTGATTGGGTCTTATAAATCGGCATTCTCAGATTTAAGAAGAGCTTTAGAGTTGACAGTTACAGCAGTTTATTTATCATCAGAAGACGTTGATAAGCAAAATGCTATAGATTGGATTATGTCGATTAAGGATACTCCTGGTTTTTCAAATGTTCTGAATAAGTTGATTAAAAATGGTCGATTTAAAGATATTAATGACAAATGTGAATGGAAGAGCAACCTTCAAAATTTGTATTGGCTTTTGTCTGATTTTAGCCACAATAAAGGACAATTGAAAGGGTATAGGGAATTAAACGATATAAACTTCTTTATGGCAGGAACATCTATGCCAACAATTAAAACTGACACGTTAAGATTATTCTGCGATTTCTACATTAAGACTGTGAAAGAGATTGTTGCTTTACAAGCCTTATATAACCCTGTTATTTTAGTTGGAGTACCATTTGAAGAGAAGTTTGGTTTAGAAGGACCTATGTCTGGATATTTAAATGATGGACAAGCTGAAGTTGTAAACAATTTAATACCAACGAACTACAAAGATTATTTTAATCAGATAATTGACAATGATGAAGAAATAAAATCTGTTGTTGACTATTTTAATTCAATGCCAGACTTAACGGAGGACGATTTAAAGGAACAAGCAAAACGACAGGATGAATTTTTTAACCAAATGAAAAGCAAGCAGGAATAAAACCCAACCGCCAACATCCCTCCGAGCTGCCTAACCCCCACTAATCTCAGCCCCAGAACAAACATTCTCGACGGGGAGCGGTTTGCAGTTCTTCACCCCCCTTTCCCCTAAACCACTTTTATCCCTTAATTTGGATTTATGAAGCGTATTGCGGTGTTCTGTGGGGCTAGTGCGGGTTCGAATCCTGTTTTTATGGAGGTGGCTGCTCGGGTGGGGCGGGTGCTGGCTCAGCGGCAGATTGAGTTGGTTTATGGTGGGGCGAGTATTGGGTTGATGGGGGCGGTGGCCGATGGTGCGCTGGCTGCCGGTGGTAAGGCCATCGGGGTGCTGCCGGGTTTCTTTACCAAGCGTGAGGTGGCTCACGAATCGCTGACGCAGATGATTGTGGTGAACACCATGCACGAGCGCAAAATGACCATGCACGACCTTTCCGACGGTATCATCGCCTTGCCCGGAGGATTCGGAACCATGGAGGAGCTTTTCGAAATACTCACCTGGGGACAACTTGGTCTGCATCAGATGCCCATGGGATTGCTCAACGTCAACGGATTCTACGATGCGCTCATCCAAATGATCCAAACCATGGTGGACAATGGCTTTCTCCTGGAAATCAACCGGCAGATGCTGCTCGTCAGCGACGATATCGAAGACTTGCTTGAACAGATGCACCGCTACCAAGCCCCCGAAATGGGTCAATGGTTGAAGCGGGAAGGCGTCTGAGAAAGGAGGAGGAAGCCGTATCGTGCATGGCTTTCTTTCGAGCCACTCATCATTTAAAAACGACAACAGGCCAAAAGTCATAGTGAAATTGGGCGTTGCTTAATAGCCGCAGTTTTTCTTTAGCTTGGAGCAGGATATGTCATTGATATTTAGGACATTTGCATGGTATCGGAACCAAACTAAATTCTCATGAAAATCAAAATTACCATTAAAAAGGACAGTCCTGCTGCAAAGGTTATAGCAGAATTAAGAGCGCAAAAAGAAGCTTTCAAAAGAGAGTTACAAGCTAAGAACCAAGTAAGGAGTTAGCATGGAATGCGGGTTCAAGAGCGACGCGCAAATCCTTTTGTAATCCTTCCTGCTTGAAAAGGGCCTCGATGGCCATTTCCACAACCTGCTCCCTTTAACCCCGCTTTAACTTCTCTACAGCTTGTTGGTGCAATAGAAAGGCTAACTTTATTCTATGACTTTATCACGGTTTAAGCTGCTGACTTTTTTGCTGCTTTTGAGCAGTTCAGTTTCGGTTTTAGGACGGAGCTATCCGATCTCCAACTTCAACGTTTTGCACGTAGAAGGCGTGATGAAGGTGGTGCTCGATCAAGGAGCAAAGCCTGCAATGCGGGTCGAAGCCACGGAGGAAGCAGAGAAGTCGTTTGTTTTCAAACAAGAAGGGGAACATGTTTACTTGAACACCAGTAACCAAACCAATTGGTCTGGGAAAAAAAACATAGTAGTTTATCTCACCGTAAAAACCTTGGAGGCGGTTTATTTTGAAGGCGTAGGTAGCTTAGAATGTGTACGAGAGCTCATCTTACCCAAGCTTACCGTAAAAGCGGAGGGTGTAGGTAGTGTGAATATTTGGGTGAAAGCAAACTCTATGACGGCCAGCATGGAAGGAATGGGTAAACTAAAACTCCAAGGAACCGTTCAAGAAGCTAACCTAAGCTTAGAAGGTGCAGGAAAATTGGATGCTTTTGGATTAAAAGCCGTTAATGTAAAAGTGCGTTTAGAAGGGGTAGGTAAAGCCAATGTATTCTGCTCCAACAAACTGGAGGCAAGCAATGAAGGGATCGGCAGCATTCGTTACCGAGGAAATCCCCGCTCAGTAGATAAAATCAACTCCGGGATGGGCTCCATTAAGCCGGATGAGGAATAAAACGCGTTGAGCAAAAGTCCCTGATGCTAAAGGGCGCCATTTGTTTCATTTATCTGTATTTTTGAAGGGTGCGAATACTCTCTTGCCTTCTTCTTCCTCTGATGTTGTTGCTGTCGGCCATGCCGCGCACCGATGTTCAGGAGTTGAGTAAGTTGGGGGCTATGGTGGGGCACTTCAAGCACGAACATCAAGGCGAAGGAGCGCTCGCCTTCCTTAATTTCCTGGCCGACCACTATGGCGACGAGTTCAATGGGAAAACCCACCACAGCGGCCAACATAATCATCAAGACTTACCACTTCACAACTTATCTGCTTCAGTAGTTCCGGTATTACACCAGGAGCCTGAGCAAATTCAAATTTATTCCTTCGCTTATTTACACACCTCCGGCTATCCGGAAACCTCGTTAGTGAGCTTTGTCACCGGCAACAGGCCGTGGCAACCACCGAAAAAGGGCTGATGGTCTTACGTTGACTTTCAGTTTCACCTTTTTCAACCCTTTTCATGATTCAAAAAATTATCGCTTTCTCCTTAAAGCAGAAAGCATTGGTCTGGATGCTTATGGCCGTTTGGGTAGCAGTTGGCTTATGGTCAGCTTTTCACCTGCCCGTTGACGCAGTTCCAGATATCACCAACAACCAGGTGCAGGTAATCACCACCTCCACCAACCTCGCTGCTCAGGAAATGGAGCTGCTGGTCACCGCTCCTTTGGAGATGGCCTTGTCCAGCCTTCCGGAGAAGCTTGAAATACGTTCTATTTCCCGCTTCGGCCTCAGTGTGATTACGCTGGTATTCAAAGACGAAGTGGATGTTTACAAAGCCCGGCAATGGGTGAGTGAACGCTTGGCAACCGTAGCGGCAGAGTTGCCGGCGGGAGTTAGCGCACCCGAACTTGGCCCTCCCTCAACAGGATTATCCGAGATTTATCAATATACGTTAGAGCCACAGCCGGGCTATGAGCAGGCCTTTAGCCTTACCCGCCTGCGAGATTTGCAGGACTGGATTGTAAAAAGGCAACTTCTTGGCACCGAAGGCGTAGCCGATGTCTCCAGCTTTGGCGGGTTTGTCCGCGAGGTGGAAGTGGCCGTTAAATCGGATAGGTTGAAAGCGCTGGGCTTGACCATGGCCGACCTCATGCAGTCGCTCGAAGGAGCCAACGCCAACACCGGCTCAGCCTACGTCACCAAAGGCGACTTTGTTTACTTCATTCGCGGAATCGGGATGCTGAAAGATCCCAAAGAACTGGAGCAAGTGGTAGTTCGGTTGAAAGACCACAGTCCGGTTTTGCTGCGCGATTTGGCCACCATTCAGGAAGGACATAGCGTTCGCTATGGCGCCATGACTTACAATGGAAAAGGCGAAGCTGTTGGAGGGATTGTGCTCATGCTCAAAGGCCGCAACTCGAAAGAGGTGATTGAAGCAGTAAAAAGCCGAATGACCGAGGTACAACAAGCGTTACCTCCAGGCTTGAAAATCGTGCCTTTCATCGACCGAACCAAACTCATCGACAATGCCATAGGCACGGTGCTGAAAAACCTCACCGAAGGCGGCCTCATCGTCATTTTCGTACTCGTACTGATTCTGGGAAATTTACGTGCTGGGCTAATCGTAGCCTCGGTGATACCTCTATCCCTGCTGTTTGCCATCACCATGATGCGCATAACCGGCATTAGCGGAAACCTCATGAGCCTGGGCGCAATCGACTTCGGCCTTGTAGTCGATGGAGCCGTTATCATCATTGAATTTGTGTTGCATCAAGCCCATTTGCGCTTCCACAACCGCTTGCCCAATAAGTTGGAAATGCAAAACCTGTCGGAGAAAGCCTCCGGCACCATGATGAATGCCGCCGTTTTCGGTCAGCTCATCATCATGATTGTGTATCTGCCGATTTTGAGCTTAGGCGGAGTAGAAGGGAAGATGTTTAAACCCATGGCCTGGACGGTTGCGTTCATGCTTATTGGAGCACTAATCCTTTGTTTAACCTGGGTTCCCATGATGGCCTCCATGCCTGCACTGGCTAAGAAAAGCGGATTAAGCCGCCGCTCCGATGCCTTTTTTGATCGACTTTCCGCCGCGTATAAATCTTGGTTAAAAGTGCCGGCAACCCGACCGCTGCAAGTGATGAGCATCGCTTTAGTCTTGTTTGTACTCGCTATCTGGCAGTTCGGACGAAGTGGAGGCGAGTTTATTCCCACCTTGGAAGAAGGAGATTTCGCCGTAGAAACCCGGGTGGTCTTGGGGTCGAGCATTGACAAAACCGCCGCCGTTTGTACCGAATTGGAAGCCATCCTGCTCCAAAAATTTCCAGAGGTTAAGAGCGTAGTCAGCAAGATTGGAACCTCGGAAATTCCAACCGACCCCATGCCGATGGAGTCGGCGGACATGATTATTGAGCTGAAAGACAAAAGCGAATGGGTGAATGGAAAAACCATTCCGGAGCTGGCGGAGAAAATGAAACAAGCTGTTTCGGAATTGCCGGGTGTGGCTTTCAGCTTTCAACAGCCCATACAAATGCGTTTTAATGAGCTGATGACCGGGGTGAAAACCGATGTGGCCGTGAAAATCTATGGCAGCGATATGGCCCTCCTGGCAGACAAAGCCGAGCAAGTAGGGCAGTTGATTTCCTCAGTTCCCGGTGTGAAAGACATCTCAGTAGAGCGGGTTGAAGGCTTGCCACAGCGCGTCTTGCATTACCGCCTCGACCGCCTGGCACAATACGGCCTTCATGTCCAAGACCTTAACCGTGTGGTGGAAGCCGCCTTCGCCGGAACCCGCGTGGGTACGTATTACGAAGAAGACAGGCGCTACGCCATTCGGCTTCGTTTGCCCGAAGAGCAACGAAACCGGCTCAGCAGTGTAGAAGAACTGATGGTTGATCTTCCTTCCGGCGGACAAATTCCGCTGGCCGAACTCGCTGAAGTACGCACTGAAGAAGGTCCCTTGCAGATTTCCCGCGACCAAGCCCGTCGCCGCATCACCGTCGGGTTGAACGTTCGCGGCCGCGACGTTGCTTCGGTGGTGGAAGACATCCGCAAGCTCCTCGATAGCAAGCTGCCGCTGCCTGCCGGTTATCATTATACCTATGGTGGGCAGTTCGAGAACCTGGTTTTAGCCAAAGAGCGCCTTGCCATTGCCGTTCCGGTAGCCTTGCTGCTTATACTCGTGCTGCTCTACTTCAGCTTTCAGTCGGTGCCCTTGGCACTGCTGATTTTCACTGCCGTTCCACTGTCTGCAATTGGCGGCGTTGGCATGTTGGCCTTGCGTGAAATGCCGTTTTCCATCAGCGCAGGTGTAGGATTTATCGCCCTTTTCGGAGTGGCCGTGCTCAACGGATTGGTGATGGTGAATGCCATACGGGAACAAGAGCAGGCCGAAGGCGGATACAGCCTGAGTGCCTTATTGGAAGCTTGTTCTTCCCGCCTCCGTCCGGTATTGATGACCGCCATGGTGGCTTCGTTAGGCTTTTTGCCTATGGCCATCAGCACTTCTGCAGGGGCAGAAGTGCAAAAACCACTGGCAACAGTAGTCATTGGTGGACTAATCAGCGCCACCTTGCTCACTTTGTTCGTTTTACCCACGCTCTACCATTGGATGCGTGGTCGTTCTTCTAAACCAACCATGAAAACGGTTTTGCCTGTTGTATTGCTTTTGATGTTTAGCAGTCCTTTAATGGCACAAACGCCCTTGAGTTTGGAACAGGCACAGCAACGCGCAATCAAACAACATGGACGGTTGGAAGCCGCTCGTTTGAGGGTGAAAGAAACTGCCGCACTGGGCATTGCAGCCCGCGCACCGGGCAGAACCTCCTTCGATTTCATGCAAGGCCAAATCAACAGCGCCTTGAGGGATCAGGCTTTTCAAATCAATCAGTCCTCTCCTTTTCCAACCGTTTACGGCGCAGTCAACGGTTATTGGAAGCTGAAAACACAGTCGCAGGAGGCGCAGTTGGCGTTGGACGAACGAGAAATCAAACGGGAAGTGAAGAAAGCCTATCATGTCTGGCAGTTTCATTTGCGCCGCCAGCAGGTACTCGATTCGCTGATGTTTCTTTACCAGCACATGGTTTCCCAAACGGAAATCGCTCGCGGACTGGGAGAAGTAGCCGGTTGGCAGCAACAAGCTTTGAATACCCGAGTGGCCGAAATCAGGATGGAGAAAGGACAATCGGCGCTTGATGTGCGTCAAGCTTATACCCAACTGCTTTTTTGGATGCAGGAAGAAGGCGAGCCCGACTTTAAGCCGGTAGATTCGTTAGAGACCTGGTCTATCTCTCAGCAAGATAGCGGCTGGTCTGCAACCGACCGCCATCCGTTGGGCATGTTGGCTAAACTGCGTGAGCAAGAAGCAGAAGCCTGGCTGAAAGTAGAGAGAAGGCGTTTTCTGCCTGAATTGAACATCGGATACTTGAACCAAAGCATCGACAAGCGCCCTAACAACCAAGTGGTTGCTTTAGGGGTGAGCTTGCCGCTGTTTTTCCGTCCTTATCGTCAGCAGATTGTAGCTGCCCGTTTACAACGACAGATTGCCTCGGCTGAAAGGGCTTTGCAAGAGTCGCAATTGGTGCGAAGCCGCCAGGCGGTACAATGGAGAAAGCAGCAAGTGCGCGAGAAGCTTTCGTTTTATACCAGCCAAGGCCTTCCCAGCGCAAGGTCGTTGGAGCTGGCCGTCAATACCAGCCGCCGATTGGGTGAAATCAGCTCGTTTGAGTGGCTGCAAAGTGTGAATCAGATTGCCCAAATCCGCTTGGGGTATCTGCAAAGCTTGCTTGATGCAAGGCTCTTAGAAGCGGACTCACTTTATTTCGAATAATCATGGTGGTCAACCCCCTTTCTCTTTTTTCTCTTTTGTTGCTGTCAGGCCTTTTAGTAAGCTGCGGTGGAAATCCTGCTTCGGAGGCTCCAGCTGAATCTGACAGCACCCTCACCGAATATCACCTCGATGCGGCTCAGATGAAGCGCATCGGGCTGCAAGTTGGTCCGGCGCGCGATACGCTGGTGTCGGAAACCTTGGTGCTCACCGGCAGCATCACCCTTCCGCCTAACAACAGGGCAGACATCAGTCCGCTGGTGGCCGGACAAATCCGGACGATTCATGTAACCGAAGGGCGTTTTGTGGAAGAAGGCGCGGTGGTGGCTGAACTCAACAGCCCCGAAGCCTTGCGTTTGCAAGAGCAACACCTCCGAGCGTGGAGTCAAACGCAGTGGTTGAAGGCGGAAAGCGACCGTCAGGAAGCGTTGGTAAAGGCCGATGCCGGTGCTTTGAAGCTTGCGCAAAAAGCCCAAGCAGATTACCAGATGGCTTTGGCAGAGCTGGAAAGCAGTGGCGCTCAACTGCAACTGATGGGGTACAATTTGCAGGCAATTCGCCAAGGCAAGTTCGAGCCAGTGCTCAAACTACGTGCACCTCTTCACGGCCATGTGGCTATGATTGGAGGAAGGCCCGGGGAGTATGTGCAGCCCGGTAAAATCCTATTGCAGATTGTCAATACGCACCATTTGCACGTAGAGTTGGATGCCTTCGAAAACCAATTGTCGGCATTGCGGCAAGGGGCTGATTTGCAAGTGAGCCCAACCTCCGGCAACTTCAAGCCCTTCAAGGCCCATATTTTCGGATATCCAGGCGCACTCGACGAAAACAGTCGGTCGGTGAAAGTACATGCCGAGATTGAAGACCCACAGCCCAAGGAGCTGTTTGCGGGCTTAGGCGTTAGGGCTAAGTTGAATGCGGTAGCCGTACAAGCGGGCGTTGTGCCATTGGAAGCCGTAATTCGTCAGGGTGGAAAGTTGTACGTTTTTGAACCTGCCGGCACCCAATCCGGGAAAAGCTATTTCAAGAAGACCGAAGTGTCGGCGGTGGTAGAAGGCAGTAGTTTTTACGCACTGCGTTTACCCTTGCCTTCGCAGATGGTGTTAAAAGGCGCCTACAACCTCGAAGGCGTGCCCCAAAGCGCGGAAGAGGAGTAGCTTTTCGATGAGGAGAATCGTCGGAACGATTATGCGGAGCGTCGAATTGACTTCGCGAAGCGTCGGAACGACTTCGTAAAGTGTCGAATTGACTTTGCGAAGCGTCGGAACGACTTCGTGAAGTGTCGAATTGACTTTGCGGAGCGTCGGAACGACTTTGTGAAGTGTCGAATTGACTTTGCGAAGTGTCGAATTGACTTTGCGAAGCGTCGGAACGACTTCGTGAAGTGTCGAATTGACTTTGCGGAGCGTCGGAAC
>JAIXUI010000064.1 GCA_027484125.1 Bacteroidota bacterium
CCCATGCTGATTTTACCTGGGAGCAGCGATACGGACACCGCGATTACCGAGGAGGAGGACGAAGTTCTGCCAGGGAAACTGCCGCTCGGGTAGCAGGAGGTGCAGTAGCCATGATGTGGCTACATACACAAGGCATTGCTATTAATGCTTTCGTTAGTGGAATAGGAACCATTGACCTTCCCGACAACCCTGGCCATTATACAGCGGAAGCCATCTTTCAAAGTCCACTTTATTGTCCGGATGCTGCTACCTCACAAGCCATGGAAACGGCTATTCTTGCTGCCAAAGAATCCGGTGACTCTTTGGGTGGAAGGATTTACGGACAGATTATTGGGCTTCCAGCTGGCATCGGGAATCCGGTTTTTGATAAGTTGGAAGCTAAACTTGCACACGCCATGCTCAGCATCAACGCTTGCAAAGGCTTTGAATCGGGTAGTGGATTTAGTGGAAGTTACCAGCGAGGGAGTACCCATAACGACGCTTTTTACCAAGATGAAGCTGGTATGGTACGAACAAAAACCAACCACAGCGGTGGCATTCAAGGCGGCATAAGCAACGGAATGCCCGTCACGTTTAGGGTGGCCTTCAAACCTACTGCCACCATTCAGCAAACGCAAGAAACCATTGATAAAAACGGGCAACCTGTTACACTAAACGCTAGAGGCCGCCATGATCCTTGTGTAGTGCCACGAGCAGTTGTCATTGTGGAAGCCATGGCTGCGTTGGTAGTCGCTGATTTACTTGTAACCCGCCATAAATGACCAATGCGTCGTTTTTCACTACAGTTTAGCAGTTGGAAGTATTTACTGCTTTTAGCTGCTCCCTTTTGGCTGTTTAACATTGCGGGATGTGAAAAGCCATCGAGTAATCCAATGGTTAAACCGCCAGCACCTTTCATTCAAGCTGTAGATCTTTCCTCTTTCCCTGAAATCAGCCTGTCTGATGCAGCCTATTTGAATGAGGCCGGAGACAGCATCGATTTATTAGATTTTGTAAAATCCAAGCAAGTCAACACCATACGCTTGCGGCTTTGGGTGAATCCAGCTAAACCGCATTCCGGACTGCCGGAGGTGTCGGTATTTTCAAAGAAATGCAGAGCCAAGGGTTTCAAGATTTGGTTGACTTTACATTATTCTGATACTTGGGCAGATCCAGCTCAACAAGTGATACCTGTTGCTTGGCAATCATTATCCTATTCAGTTCTTAAAGACAGTGTTTATTCCTATACCTTCCGTGTTATGCAGGAAGTAAATCCGGATATTATTCAAATAGGAAATGAAATAAACAGTGGTTTCCTACATCCACAAGGACTTTTATCTCAACAAACGAATCAGTTTGTCGATTTAATTGCGGAGGGAATACGAGCAGTTAGAAATAGCAACTCCACCACGAGCATCATGCTTCATTATGCCGGTCATCAGCATTCATTGGCATTTTTTACTCCATTCCAAAGTCTTGATTTTGATTTGATAGGCTTATCCTATTATCCGAAATGGCATGGAAAATCACTTATTGAATTACAGCAATCGTGTAACAACCTGGCGCAGCAAATCAATAAACCGATAGTAATTGCTGAAACTGCCTACCCATTTACCCTTAATTGGAATGACCTTACGCATAATGCAGTTGGTTTGAATAGCCAATTAATAGAGCCGGAATTTCCTGCTAGCCCAATAGGGCAATTCGAGTATTTAAAACGTCTTAAATCCATAGTTCGGGAAATTCCACAAAATAGGGGTTATGGTATATGTTATTGGGGAGCAGAACTATTGGCTTGGAAAGGCCCCTTTTCTACAGAAGGTTCTTCTTGGGAAAATCAAGCTTTGTTTGATTTTGACCATCGTGCACTTCCAGCTTGGGAAGCGTTTAATAGGGAGCCATGATGGAAGGTGGTTTCCGTAAACTGAAAAAACCATGCAATTCAGGAATGCAGTTCCTTAATTGCAAATCATGATGATAGTCAGAGCGTTAGAGGAAAAGTTGGTGGCTTCTTTGCAGCAATTTCCAATTGCATGTGTACTCGGTCCTCGGCAATCCGGGAAAACTACCCTTTGTAAAACTGTCCTTCCTGGCTATACTTACGTGAATCTGGAAGATTTGTCGTTACGAAATTTTGCTATTGAAGATCCAAAGGGGTTTCTTCAGACTTATTCAGGTCGAGTGATTATTGATGAAGTGCAGAACGTTCCACAACTGCTATCCTACCTTCAACTTCAAGTTGATGAAACCCAGCAAAATGGCGTCTATGTGCTTACTGGATCGCATAACTTTTTACTTTCAGAGCAAATTACCCAATCTTTAGCGGGTCGGGTGGCAATATTCAATTTATTGCCCTTTTCTCTGATGTAGTTAAAAGCTGCCGGACATTTTCATGCTAAATGGGAAACTTATGCCTGGATGGGGGCTTATCCTCGCTTATGGGTGAAGCAAATTAATCCTGCTGATTTTTACAGTAATTACCTAAGAACCTATGTCGAAAGAGATGTTCGATTAATTAAAAATATCACCAATCTCGATTTATTTCAAAGATTTATCATGCTATTGGCTGGTAGAGTAGGTCAACTATTTAATCAATTTAGTTTAGGCGCTGAATTAGGATTAGATAATAAAACTATCAATTCATGGATGACATTATTGGAAGCTTCTTTTATTGCCTTCCGACTAAAACCTTATTATACTAACTTCAGAAAAAGAGTGATTCAAACCCCTAAGGTTTACTTCTATGATGTTGGATTATTGTCCTTTTTGTTAGGAATTCGTTCCTAAATGGATATTAATCTTCATTTTGCCAAAGGTGCTTTGTTTGAGAATTTAATTATACTTGAAAAAATTAAAAGAAGCTTGAATCAAAGTAATTGGTCTAATTTCTATTTCTTCAGAGATAGTGCCGGTAATGAAATCGATTTATTAGAAGAAAATGGACTTCAATTATCTGCTTATGAAATTAAATCAAGCAGAACAATACATGCAGATTTTTTTAAGCATTTATTGAATTTTAGAAAACTTGCTCCGCAAACTTCATTGAATTTGATTCATGCCGGCGAAGGACAGCAAACCCGAAATGAGATTCAAGTTCTTGGCTTTGATGTTTTCTAATCCACTCAGTGCAATTACTGAAGGCTTTTAGCATAAAAGTATTCTACTTCATAGGAGTAAATGTAATAAAGCCCAAATAAGTGCTTTCCGCACTTATTTAAGTCAAAAAAGAATCATTCAATGCAAATTCTCAGATAAAGTGATAAGCAAGGAGCTTTTTGTTTAGCCAATGATTCGTATTAAGGAAAGAGCGGAATTCGTTACTAGAGGTCAGAAACCGCCATGAGAACCGAGTTGCTCTATTTTTTATCCACCTATTGTTACATCTTACAAGGTAAATACACACTAAATGTAGAACCATTGCCGATAGTACTAGCCACTTCGATCTTTCCACCCATACTTTCTACTTGGTTACGGGTGATAAACAAACCTACGCCGCGAGAATCAGGATGCTGATGGAAGGTTTTATACATACCGAAAAGCTTCTCGCCATGCTTTTGTAAGTCGATGCCCAGGCCATTATCCTTAAATCGTAAAATCAGAAAGTTTTCTTTTTGTTCCGATTCAATGATTAAAAACGGAGTACGTTCTGGCGAGCGATACTTAATCGCATTGGTAATGAAGTTAAGCACGATGCTATCTACGTAAGCGGGCACACCAAATATGGTAACCGTAGCCGGTATTCGATTTTCAATTTGAATACCTGAATTTCTTACTTGCTGAACCAAGCTGTCGATATTCTTTTGAATAACCTTGCTCAAATCAATCGCAACCCGGCTTTCCGTATTTAAATTGACTTTCACCATCTCCGTTAAATCGAGGATGGTTTGCATCAGGTTGTCCACTCCTTGTTTTAGCAATTGCATGTACTCGTGCTCTGCCCAATCAGGCTGTTCAGATAAAAGCAACTCCAATAACCCAGATATACCACCGCTGTGGCTCCTTAAATTGTGCGAAACAATGTGCGCGAAATTCTTCAAACGCTCATTCTGGTCTTTGGTTAATGAAAGTAAGGTTCGAATCTCCGATTCTGCCTTCTTCAGTACGGTTATATCTGTAGCAACACCTAGATAGCCGATGATTTCTCCTTCTTGCTTGATGGAAGTTATTGACAATAGAACGGGCACATGAATGCCATCATTTCTTACGTAAGTCCATTCGCGTGTATAAGGTTGACCTCCTCTTGCAGGATAAATCAACGCTTCAAATCCACGAATATCAGGCTCTGTATCCGGATTTATTTCAGCCTCAATTAACAATATTTCTTCTCTCAGATGCAAAGACTCTAAAGGCGTAACCCCAACCATATCTTCCGCAACGGCACCCAATAAATGTTCCGCTCCGGAATTGAAGAGTGTAATGATTCCATTTTTATCTGTTGCAATTATGGCCACTTGCGTGCTTGCATCCAAAATGGCCTCTATGCGGTTTAATGCTTCATGTAATCGCGCTTCCGCTTCTTTTTCCTGACTGATGTCTTGAATAATCGACCAAAGTAATTTTCGGTTATTTAAATCTTTAATTACCATACCCCTCAGTAATACCGGGTAGGTGCTGCCATCTTTGCGGCGGTACAACTTTTCATAAGGGCCATATCGGTCTTTGGTTGTCATCATTTTGATAAGGCTATGTTCTTCTGGATAAAACTCTTCAGGGGTTAAATCCCAATAGGTTAAACTCAGCAATTCCTCTTTGGTATAGCCCGTGGGCTCAACTAATTTAGGATTTACATCTATGAATCTGCCAGTTTCATAATCTGTTAAAGCAATCCCTATCGGCGATAACTCATAAAGCGCATTCAAAAGGTTATTGCTATAATTCAACTCCTGTTCATGCAACTTTCTGTCGGTAATATCTTGATGGGTGCCATACATCTTCAATGGTAGCCCTTCTTTTGTCCATTCGAATACTTTACCCTTATCGTGAATCCAAACCCAATGACCTTCTTTATGTAGCATTCGAACTTCCGCTTCATAGTATGCTGTCTTTTTGTTAAAACAAACTTGAAGAACCTTGTAAGCATTCAATAAATCTTCAGGATGACAGAGCCTGGACCATGTATCAATGTTTGTTGGCGATATTTCAGCCAGCGTATAGCCCAATATTTCAGCCCAACGCTCATTAAACACCGTTTCACCTGTTTGTACATTCCATTCCCAAGTGCCCACATTCGTCCCTTCAATAACCGACTTATATCGGTTTCTTGTTTCTATGATTTCCTGAATAGGCCTTCCTTCAGGAATTAAATAGGCTATTGCTCCTTTTTCGTCGTATATCGGTTTAATACTAAATAGGATTGTATTGGAACGTCCTTCTTTATCCTTGATTTCAGTTTCATATGATAATTCCTGTCCAAGTGAAGCATGAATTACACTTTCTTTGACTTTTTCAATCAAAGAATTGGTCTCAGGCCACCAGGGTGTATCCCATAAATATTTGCCGATAACCTCATCTTTTTTCAAGCCAATAAAATCCAATGCCGTTTGATTGACATCATAAATAATTCCATTTGGAGATAGAAAGCCAATCATGGTCAAAGTGGAATCATAAATCCCCTTGAACTTAATCTCTCCGTTCTTTAAATTAGTGATGTCTTGAAAGCTTCCAATAAGCCTGTTATCAAGTTTTTTTCCGGTACTTCTTACCCATCTGTTATTCCCTTTAGCGGTAATAAATTTGAGTGTTAAGTCAAATGGAATTTCCTGCTCATAAGCTTTTTGGAGTGCATCAATCAGTAAAGGCTGGTCTTCCGGATGATAAAAGGAAATTCCTTTGGCTTTATTATGATCAAAGTCGAGAGGTAATTCGTGGATTTTGAAGACTTCTTTGGTCCAAACAGTTTCTCCGGTCTCATAATTCAGTTCCCATGCCCCAATTTGATTGGCTGATTGTGTCTCTTCCAGCAATTCATTCGATTTCTTAAGCTCTTCTTGTAATTTAGTTAGCTCAATATTCTTCTTCCTAAGCTCAAGCAATTGGACTGTTTGCCTCGCTAATTGCTTTAGCAATACTAGCTGCTCTTCTGTGAGTTTATTCGCTTTTTGGTCGATAACACAAAAAGTTCCTAGTGGAAAACCTGATTCTGTAACCAAAGGAACTCCGGAATACGACTTCAACTGGGGGCCGCCTACTACCGCAGGATGGTCAAAAAAACGCTGATCCTTGCTTGCATCCTCTATGATCAACACCTCATTCGGCTTCACTATCGCGTGTGCACAAAATGAAATATCCCTGTTAATCTCCTTCACCGCAAAGCCATGGTGAGATAAATGCCATTGCCTATTCTGGTCAATCAGCGTAATCAATGCAATGGGAGTGTTGCAAATCTTTGAAGCCATCGCAGTCAAGAAGTCAAAATCTTCTTGCGCTGGCGTATCTAAAATCGTGTACGAACGAAGCGCATCCAAGCGTTCATGCTCGTTTTCGGGGATAGGGGGCTTTTGCAAATCCGGGCATGTTTAAGTATATCAACCGAACTCGCTTGGTATGGTTTCATCTTTTGGCGTGTTCAGTAAAGAAGCTTTGGCTAAATTAACTAATTACTGCCTTTCTCTTATTGTTATCGGACATTTTTGTCTTAAAAAATCAGTAAGAGGTATTCAATATGAAATTATAGTCTATTTGTGTGATATTTTCTTTGTTTTTGGCTTTTTTATCTCCAAAGACTCATTCGTTTTTAATAAGTTATCCTCGTGATTAAGGGCAAATCTTGCTTTTACATTTTTATAAAAGCCGATGTAATTCGCCTTTTCTTTTCACCAAATTCGCATAGTCCCACTGTATCTCCCGCGCTTTTTGAAGCCAACGTGGTAAATGCTCCGTCGGATACCCAGTCCCTTCCAGAAACCTAAACTCCGCTGCTTTAAACTTACCCTCCGCCACCAAACCTTCTTCCTCAAACGTTTGCCCACTCCAAAACAACAACCGCAAACCGCTTTTCAACATACTATAGCCTACCACCGGATTGCGTCCTAAAAACCACACCGGATGACCGTGCCAAATCTTGCCCTCCGCCTCCGGCAAATGCAGTGCTATATCAGCCATCAACTGTTGCGCAATCGCACGCGGGCCTTCCGGCAACTTTTCATTATACGCAAGTATCTCCTCCATATGGCTTCAAGGTTATCCATATTTTTACCATTTCCAAACGACTGACACCAGCAGTTTCTCTTTGAAATCGCCCTGCTGCTTGAATTCGATGCCCCATTAATCGCTTTGGTCATTCCACTTGGCCCATCATTCACCTTTTTTTCTTGGGCGTGCCCCCGGCCTGTCTCTGCCTCACCACCAGCCTAACTTCGATCAAGTTTTTGTTGCTTACGGGCCGGGGTCGGGTCGCCGCCGGGGTTCCGTATGGGCAGGAGCGCCGTGTAGCCCACCACCAGCGCAGCGAAATCAACTATGCTGCTAATCGCTCCTGCCCATACCGCGCAAGCGCGCCCGCGGGCCCCTCACGCATACCAGTCAAGGAATTATTTCCCCTTCGTTTTGCTTTATTCGTGCATGGAAGTTCCCCAAGCTATCCCCGGCCTTAGGCGTAACTGGAAACAATTTGCGCTTTTGGTGCTCATCAATGCCCTCGTGGGCGGCCTCCTCGGCCTCGAACGCTCCATCTTTCCACGCTTCGCTTCCGAACTGTTCGGCCTGAGCTCTCACACCGCCATGCTTAGCTTTATTGTTGCTTTTGGCTTTTCCAAAGGCATCGCCAACTACCTCATGGGCCGATTAGCCAATCGTTGGGGTCGCCATCGTCTGCTCATTGCCGGATGGGTCTTCGCGCTACCTGTTCCGCTGATGCTGCTCTTCGCCAACCAATGGGCATGGGTAGTGGTAGCGAACTTGTTGTTAGGCATCAGTCAAGGGCTGGCCTGGAGCAGTACCGTAGTCATGAAGATCGACTTGGCCGGCGCCAAAAACCGAGGCTTCGCCATGGGCCTCAATGAGTTTGCCGGCTACCTCTCTATCGGAATTACGGCCTATATCAGTGCTTCACTCGCAGAAATCTATGGCCTGCGGCCTTATCCTTTTTACCTCGGGCTCCTCATCGCGGTGGTGGGACTGTTGTTAAGCCTTTTTGCGGTCCGCGATACTGCTGCTTTTGTGCATCACGAACAGAAAACCGCCATTACGGAAACCGTGACCAAGCTTTTTTGGAACACCACCCTCCACAACCCACGCACCCGCTTGCTTATACAAGCCGGACTCGTTAACAACCTCAACGACGGCATGATCTGGGGACTCTTGCCCGTTTTCCTGACACAAGCAGGTCTTCAGCCATTGCAAATCGGAACCATTGCAGCCCTTTATCCCGCAGTATGGGGACTTGGCCAAATTATCACTGGCCCCATGTCAGACCGTTGGGACGCCCGTCCGCTGCTCATCACTGGCATGACCATGCAAGGACTCGCACTCTTGGCCTTGCCTTATCTACCAACCTACCACGGACTGATGCTATTTTCCATTTTGATGGGAATAGGTACGGCACTCGTGTATCCCACCTTTTTGAGCAGTATGGCCGCCTACTCCAGCCCTGCACTCCGAGCCGAACGCCTGGGCATCTTCCGCCTTTGGCGCGACTGGGGCTACGTCATCGGTGCCCTATTCTCCGGCCTCATCGCTGATTTCCTCAACATAGAAGCCGCCTTCCTCCTCACCGGCGTCCTCACCCTCCTATCCGGGCTCCTGTTACGAAAGTTGCCTTCGACTTCGCTCAAGCAGCGCTTCTGAATTTGCTGAGGATGTTGCATGTTAGCCCCGGTGACAGAGCGTAGACCAAGTCACTACTTCTTTAAGTAACCTAGGTTACGATAGGTCTCTCTTGCTTCCGGCAGTTTTGCTGAAAATCAGCGTTATGGAAATTGTTGGATACTTGCTCGCTTCTCTGGTGGGCGTTTCTTTGGGTTTAATAGGAAGTGGTGGTAGCATCCTCACGGTTCCTATCTTGGTTTATATCATGGGGGTAGCTCCGGTACAAGCTACTGCGTATTCCCTCTTGATTGTGGGTGCTACGGCTTTAATCGGTGGGTTGCAAAGTGTTCGTGCTGGCAAGGTTGACTTTAAAACCGTCCTCATCTTCGGAGCGCCCAGCATCTTGGCGGTTTATGCCACTCGTTTGTGGCTCGTGCCGCTAATACCGGATTCTATCGCACAAATTGGCACCTTCGAGTTGACCAAACCCATCGCGATGATGCTGCTCTTCGCGGTGGTTATGCTCATGGCGTCTATCTCCATGATTCGTCCCGGAAAAGCTTCTGTAGAACGGACTGAAGATGCATCCATGCAGTACAACTACCCGATGATTCTGTTGGAGGGTACGTTGGTGGGTGTTTTAACCGGACTTGTTGGCGCCGGTGGTGGCTTCCTGATCATCCCCGCCTTGGTATTGCTGGCCAAAATGCCCATGAAACTGGCGGTTGGCACATCTTTGTTCATCATCGCGTCTAAATCACTCCTCGGCTTTATCGGCGATGTGCAAGGAGGCATGAACGTCGACTGGATGTTGCTCGGCCTCTTTAGCTTGTCGGCCATTCTCGGCATTGTCGTGGGCCTTCGCCTCGCTCACCGCATACAAGGGGCTAAACTCAAAACCGGTTTCGGCTGGTTTGTCCTCGCTATGGGCTTCTTCATCATCGTTAAAGAGCTCATGGCTTAATTCAGCGCTAAAAAACTCATTCGGTTCAAGGTCGCGAATGTAACCTCGGTTACAATTCTGCTCCTGTCACCTCCCGAAACTTGCATTAATCTTTGAAATACACCGTAAAATGAAAATAGAACAGATTTACACCGGATGTCTGGCACAAGGCGCTTACTACATCGTAAGTGAAGGCGAAGCCGCCATCATCGATCCGCTACGCGAGATTCAGCCGTACCTCGATCGCGCTGAAAAAGACGGGGTGAAAATCAAGTACATCTTCGAAACGCACTTCCATGCCGACTTCGTAAGTGGTCACGTGGATTTGAGTAAGAAAACCGGAGCCCCCATTGTGTATGGTCCACTTGCCAATCCCTCTTTTAATGCGCACATCGCCACTGACCACGAAGTGTTTAAGCTGGGTAAGGTTAGCATTGAGGTGCTTCATACTCCCGGTCACACCATGGAGAGTACCACTTTTCTGCTCCGTGATGAGCACGGCGCTCCTCATGCCATCTTCAGTGGGGATACGCTCTTCATTGGCGATGTTGGTCGTCCGGACTTGGCGCAAAAGGCTGCTAGCATGACCCAAGACCAGCTCGCGGCTACGCTTTACCATTCGCTTCGTAACCAAATTATGACCCTGCCTGATGAGGTGGTGGTTTATCCTGGTCACGGTGCTGGCTCGGCTTGTGGTAAAAACATGAGCAAGGAAACGGTCTCCACCATCGGTGAGCAGAAGCTACACAACTATGCACTGCGTGCTGACATGACCGAAGCGGAGTTTGTGAAGGAAGTTACCGATGGGTTGCTTCCTCCTCCAGGCTACTTCGGGATGAATGTGGCCATGAACAAACAGGGTTATACGCCTTTTGAAGAAGTGTTGAATCATGGTCTTCGTCCTTTATCGCCTGTGGCATTTGAAGCAGCAGCCGAAGAAACGGGTGCACTGCTCCTGGATTGCCGTCCTGCTGCACAATTCCAACAGTCGTTTGTGCCGCAAAGCATCAATATCGGCTTGAATGGCGACTTCGCTCCTTGGGTAGGTGCGATGATTGTGGACGTCAAACAACCTATTCTTCTGGTGGTAGAAGCCGGAAAAGAGGAAGAAGCAGTGACTCGTTTGAGCCGTGTAGGCTTCGACAACTTGGTAGGTTATCTGGATGGTGGACTGGAAGCTTGGATTCAGGCGGGAAAAACCACCGACAGTGTCAATAGAATCTCAGCAGATATTTTCGCACAGGAGTTTGAGGCAGGTAAAAGCTTGGTTATCGATGTGCGCAAGGCTTCCGAATACCAAGCAGAACATGTGGAAGAGGCTTACTCTCGTCCATTGGCAGCCATCAACGACTGGATTCGCGATGTAAACCCGAATGAGCCTTTCTACTTGCATTGCGCGGGTGGTTACCGAAGCATGATTGCGGCCAGCATTCTTCAGGCTCGCGGTTATCGCAACTTCAAGGAAGTGGAAGGCGGTTTCAATACCATCGCCAAGACTACGGTTCCTTGCACCGATTTCGTTTGCCAATCTAAACTCATCAAATCCTAACCCTTTTCCGAGCATTATATGAAAATCTTGAATCTTGATGTTCGTTCCGAAATGGAATGGGACTTCGACGGACATGCATCTTGTGCGGTCAACATGCCTTTGGAAACTATTCCTGGCAAATTGGATAGCCTTCGAGGCTACGATAAAATCAACCTCGTTTGCCGCAGTGGTGGCAGAGCGGCTATGGCTCAGCGTTTACTGGAACAAGCCGGTATCCGCGAGGTCTTCAACTTGGGTGCGTGGCAAAATCTCTCGTGTTCGTAAACCATTGTGCCAATGAAGATCATTGAATGGCTCTCTCAGCCTTGGCCGTGGTATGTGGCCGGGCCTTTAATCGGATTAACGGTTCCTACTTTGCTGATCATCGGCAATAAAAGCTTTGGCATCAGCTCCTCTATGCGTCACATCTGCGCGGCTTGCATGCCTGCCAACATCAAGTTCTTTAAATACGATTGGAAAAAAGAAATCTGGAATTTGTTCTTCGTTGGTGGTATTGGTTTAGGCGGATTTCTGGCGATGCTGTTGCTGCCGAATCCCCATCCAATACAAATCGACAGTCGCTTAAGTGCTCAGCTGGCTTCTTACGGCATCACAGAGATTTCCGGCCTTGTGCCTCAGGATCTTTTCTCCTGGGAACAGCTTTTTAGCCTTCGCGGCCTGTTGATGATGGTGGCCGGAGGCTTCTTGGTCGGTTTCGGAACACGTTATGCAGGTGGTTGTACCAGTGGTCACGCCATCATGGGACTTAGTACCCTGCAATGGCCTTCTTTGGTAGCTACTATTTCCTTCATGGCCGGTGGTTTTCTCATGGCCAATCTCATTCTTCCTCACTTACTTAAACTCGGTTAATCATGCAAAATCCTTCGGTTTCCGACTTTGAAAAAGACCTTGCACTGCGTGAGCAAGACGCTATATGCGTCAATGAAAGCAAGCTGGAGCATCGCTGGTATCACAATCTGAAGTATGTAGTGGTTGGCTTGCTCTTCGGTATCGTGTTTATTAAAGCTGAAATTGTTAGCTGGTACCGCATTCAGGAGATGTTCCGCTTGCAGTCGTTTCATATGTATGGGGTTATCGGCAGTGCGGTGGCAGTTGGATTGATCTCCGTTCTGCTGATTCGTCGCTTTAATATTCGCACGATTTACGGGGAAAAGATTGTTTTTCACCCTAAGGAATTCAATAAGGGCAATGTTATTGGGGGATTGATGTTCGGCCTCGGCTGGGCAATCACCGGCGCTTGTCCTGGTCCTTTGTTCGCTCAAATTGGCAGTGGTGCAACGGTTATTGCCGTCACCTTGCTAAGTGCCATTGCCGGTACTTGGACTTATGGTTACTTCCGCGATAAACTTCCTCATTAATCCATGAAACTTCCTGATTCGTTTTGGGTAATCCTGGGCCTTACCGGACTGGTAGGGCTCGGGTTTATAGAAAACCTGTTGGCCGGTCACACACCTGTTGAAGTCTCGGTCCAAAATCCGACCTCTAACTTTTCGGCTGAAGCTGTAGTTGAAGCACTGTGGCAAGCGCCAAACCCGGAATTTCTACCGGACGGTGCGCATAAAAAGCAGGTGCTCTATGGGAAGGAACTCGTAGCGCACACTGCGGAATATCTGGGACCTGAGGGTAAGGTAGCGTCCATTTCCAATGGTATGAATTGCCAAAATTGTCACCTCGATGCCGGCACCAAGGTTTTTGGTAATAACTACGCGTCTGTGGCGGCCAATTATCCGCGTTTCAGGCCTCGATCGGGAACCGTAGAAACGGTTTATAAGCGAATCAATGATTGTTTTGAAAGAAGTTTGAATGGTCAGGCCCTCGATACGAATGGTAAGGAAATGAAGGCGATAGCCGCGTACATTTTGTTTCTGGGCGAAGGGGTGAAGGCTGGAACTACACCTCGGGGTGCTGGTTTGAAGGAGTTGCCGGTGCTTGATCGCGCAGCGGATCCACTTGCTGGTAAAGCGGTGTATCTGGCACAATGTGCGGCGTGTCATCAGGAAAATGGCCAGGGTATTTTAGCGGAATCCGGAAAGGGTTATACTTATCCGCCATTATGGGGTGAACATGCCTACAACGATAAGGCGGGTCTGTATCGGTTGAGCAACTTCGCCCGCTTTGTTAAAAACAATATGCCGCTGGGAATTTCTCACGAAACGACGGTGCTGACGGATGCAGAAGCCTGGGATGTGGCAGCTTTTGTCAATTCTCAACCTCGCCCAAATAAATCCACCCCCCACGATTGGCCCGACATCAGCAAAAAGCCCTTCGATCATCCATTTGGTCCTTACAGCGATGGGTTTTCAGAGCAACAACATAAATACGGACCGTTTAAGCCCATTCAACAAGCTCAAAAGGCTGCTAAGAAGATACTGTCCTGATGCGTTTATTGCTTTTTCTGCTTGCTTTACTGGGTCCGTTGACGGTACAGGCGCAAAATATGCCGTATCAACACCATACAGAACGGGAACGCAATCCTTCGGATACTTCCGGGATTCAGCATTTCTTTCGTTCCGGTAGTTTTTATGGCCACTCTCGCTACTTTTTCCTTCATACTGACAATGCGGAAGGACTTTCGGATTATTCAGCGCATGCTTTCGGAATGGGAATTGGCTATGAGACGCCTCGGTTTTATGGCTTTAAGGTTGGTGTAAGTGGATTCTTCATCTACAACCTACACTCTTCTGATTTAGGAGCTGCTGATGCTAAAACCGGCCAAACTTCTCGATATGAAATCGGATTGTTTGACATTCAGAATCCTTCTAACTACAGCGATTTAGATCGGTTGGAGGATTTGTATGTGCAGTACGAAGGGAAAATCGGTGCTTTAAAATTCGGTAAGCAGGATTTGAAAACGCCTTTCATCAATCCGCAGGATGGACGAATGCGTGCTACCTTAGTGGAAGGGCTTACTTTCCAGAAGCAATTGCCTCATGGTTTCCGTTTAGAGGCCGGTTATCTCTATCATATTTCACCAAGAAGCACGATTCGTTGGTTCGGCATTGGCGAATCAGTTGGGGTTTATCCGGTGGGTTTAAGTCCGGCAGGCGGAAAATCTTTGTATTCGGGTCATATCAACAGCGAGGCTGTCTTGTTCGGGACGTTTTCTTATAAAGGGTTAAGGAAACAGGATTTCCAGCTTCACCATCTTTGGGTGGACAATGTGCTGAGTACGAGTTTACTTCAGTATGTAGGTCAGCACAAATTGGCTCAAGGTTATGCGCTGGTGACCGGCGTTCAGGCTTTGGCTCAAACCGCGGTTGGTCAGGGAGGAAATGCGAATCCGCTATGGGCGTATGCGCCTGCCAATCACCGTGCGTTTGCTTTCGGAAGCAGGTTAGGGCTGCTAACCCCTGGTGGCACAAGCGTGATGTTGAATTATACGCGCATTACCTCGGACGGGCGTTATCTAATGCCACGGGAGTGGGGGCGTGATCCCTTTTTTACTTTTCTACCGAGGGAACGGAATGAGGGCTTCGCGGATGTAAACGCTTGGAATGTAACTGCCGGAAGGTCGTTGGGGAAATCGGGTTTTCGTTTAGATGTGGCTTATGGGCAATATCATCTTCCCGATGCTAGCAATGCCGCATTAAATAAATATGCGATGCCCTCCTATTGGCAAATGAATATGGAATTAAAATACCATGCTTCTAATTGGTTAAAAGGCCTTGATTTGCAGTTGTTGTATGTGTATAAAGGGCAAATAAATACTGATTACGGCATGGATAAATATGTGATTAATAAAGTAGATATGGGGCAGTTGAATGTTGTGGTAAACTTCAATTTTTAATCCCAATTTTTCTTGTCAATACCTGCTTGTTTTCACGTAAATCCCGCTGAATACACGCAGAGTTTTTTTAATAAAAACCCATAGCACCCTCTGCGAGCCCTTTGCGCTCCCTGCGTGAAACCTTATGCCCTACGCGAGAAAAAAAGCAAGCATCACGCAAATCCCGCTGTATACACGCAGAATTTTTTTAATAAAAACCCATAGCGCCCTCTGCGAGACCCTTGCGCTCCCAGCGTGAAACCTCACGCTCTCCGCGAGAGAGCCGCCCATAAAAAAAGCCGCCTTTGCAGGCGGCTTTTCCATTGAAATCGTGGAATCTAATTACTTCACCAACACCTTAGGGGCGGCGGCGAGAATTTCTTCGTTAGCTTGGCTCGCAAACTGCTCGAAGTTTTTCACATACTTCTGAGCTAGTTCATTCGCCTTGTTGTCGTATGCATCTTTGTCTGCCCAAGTGTTGCGTGGGTTCAGGATTTCAGCCGGTACATTGTCGCAACTGGTAGGCATAGCAAATCCGAAAACCGGGTGGTTTTCGAAAGTAACATTATCGAGTTTACCTTCGAGTGCAGCGGTAATCATGGCACGGGTATATTTCAGGCTCATGCGGCTTCCGATTCCGTAAGGTCCGCCAGACCAACCGGTGTTGACCAACCATACGTTCACTTGGTGCTCGTTCATTTTCTTGCCCAACAGCTCTGCATACTTGGTAGGATGTAGGGGAAGAAAAGCTTTGCCAAAGCAAGCTGAGAAAGTAGCTTGTGGTTCTTTAACGCCTACTTCAGTACCAGCAACTTTCGCGGTGTAACCGGAAATAAACTGATACATGGCTTGACCTGGTGTAAGACGAGAGATAGGAGGGAGTACGCCAAATGCATCGGCAGTAAGGAAGAAGATATTCTTCGGATGACCGGCGCGTGATGGCTGAACCGCGTTAGAGATATGGTCAATAGGATAGGAAACGCGGGTGTTTTCTGTTTTGCTGATGTCTTTATAATCAGGGCTGTTGGTGCCTTCTTCGTAAATGATGTTCTCGAGGATAGCGCCAAACTTGATAGCGTTGTAGATTTCTGGTTCTTTTTCGGCACTAAGGTCCACGCATTTAGCGTAGCAACCGCCTTCGAAGTTAAACACCCCATTGTTGCTCCAGCCATGCTCATCGTCTCCGATGAGGCCACGGTTAGGATCAGCGGAGAGCGTAGTTTTACCTGTTCCGGAGAGTCCGAAGAAGATGGCTACATCGTTATCCTTGCCAACGTTAGCAGAGCAGTGCATAGAAAGCACTTTCTCATTGTGTGGAAGCAGGAAGTTGAGGACTCCGAAGATGGACTTCTTGATTTCGCCGGTATATCCGGTGCCACCGATCAACACACAACGCTTAGTGAAGTTAATGATGGCGAAGTTGTGCTGACGGGTTTTGTCAACAGCAGCCTCCGCTTTGAATCCAGGCGCTGCGATGATGGTCCAGTCTGGGTTATTGGTATTTAGAATCTCTTCTTTGGTAGGACGGAGGAAGAGGTTGTTGGCGAACATATTGGCGAAAGCATACTCGGTAACGACTCGGATGTTGAGGCGGTATTGAGGGTCTGCACAAGCATAACTATCGCGGACATAAACGTTTTTTCCCGCGAGGTAAGCGGTAACTTTTTGGTAGAGGTTATCAAAATCAGCAGGAGCAAAGCGGATGTTGATATCTCCCCACCAAACGGAGTCTTCAGTGAGGCTGTCGGCTACGAGGAAGCGGTCTTTGGGGGAACGACCTTTGAACTCTCCGGTATCAACGGAAAGAGCGCCTTTGTCACTGAGGTCGCCCTCGCCATTTTTGATGGATTCTACCACCAGCTGAGCAGGCGTAAGGTTCCAGTAAGCGGTCGCGACTTGTCCAAGTCCGAGGCTTTCCAGCGTAGCGCCAGCTGCCTTCAGTCCGATTTCTTTCATGATTTGATTGCGTTACAGGTTAGGCCGCAAAGGTAAGAAATTCAGCGTTAAGCCTTTTGATTATGGATGCTACAGTCCGAAAAATATCCCTCTTGTGGAGATGCTTTTTCTAACCTTAATCGTTGAATGGAAGACGAAAGCCACGAATTGTCTCAACTTCCCTTCAGACGTTTTTGATTTTTCTTGGCAATTTTTTTCATAACAAGCAGGATTCCGACACTGTCGGTAGCCGGAATGGCAGTTGGTCGGATTGATTTATTCCCAGGGCCGAAATAGAGGCGAAGTACGCCACCACTTTCCAGCCGGTATAAACCACGCATCCTCAAGAATTCACTCGATTGGTATTTGAAGACAAAGTCAATAGGTTGGTCGTAGCCTAAGCGTTTTTCCGGCATTTCCCAGAATGGGAAGTAACCTCGATCTATCATCGTTCGGAAAAGCTCCACCCGGCGCACACCGGATGGCGAATGAAACTCAATGCGGTGATCCGGCAGAAAGCTAACCTCATCGCCCGGCTCACGGCTTCCAGCCATCTGCCAATCGCCCAAGACTCCTTGAGCCCATGTAGAACCAAATGCTCCTAGCCACCAAGCAATCAACAAGATGCAGTATCGCATCTTACGAAAGTCGTGATAGATATTGGAAAGGTGAAATAAGTGTGGGAAGAAGCATTGGTTATCTTCATTCAAAAACTTGAAGTGTCGAAGAAAATTTGGGGCTGTTGCAGGAGTAAGAAAAAAATATTGAGTTGAACAACTCTGTAAATTAATTACTTTGCCTGTATTTAACCACAGACTTAGAGAGGTGTCCAGTAAAAAGATAAAAAAAGCACATTAGAATAATTTGTAAGAAGGCAAAAAAGGAAATAGGTCATATCGAAATCTTTCCTCTCAAGCCGGGCAATTGGCCTGTCTTATCAGGTGGAAGGCTTCTTTTGAAATTGTATTCTTATTAATCTGTCCATTCAGCTTTATGGTAAATAAAGGCTGGTGTAACCGCCTAAGGACTTGCCCCAACAAAAAAAATCTACTAATCTTAGCATGGGCTTACTTATCTTAGAGGTGGAAAACTGCTTCTGCGATAACCTTCTTTACTTCACCCTTTCAAAACCAACAGCCATATTCTCATAGAGTAATTCTTACTTTACTAACGATTTAAACCCTTAAACAAGGTTCTTTTATACGCAAGTCTAGCTTAGTTGCCAAGTCAATGATGCTTTAACACGATACTTGAGCGACTATGCCTAAAAGAAATAAATCCAATAAATTACAATAGCTTATGATAAGACAAGAAGCAGAAAAACATTTACAGCAGACTTTCAACCTAACCAAGTTTTATGACGAACAATGGTTGACCATTGTGAAGCTACTAAAAGGCGAAAAAGTTTTACTGATTGAAAAGACGGGATTTGGCAAGTCTTTGTGTTTTCAATTTCCTGCTACTGTTTTTCAAGGTACAACCATCATATTCTCACCGCTTATTGCGCTCATGCGGGACCAAGTGAAAAAACTGTCGGCTCTTGGAATTGCTGCAAAGTGCATCAATAGCGAGCAAACACCAGAAGAAAACACCCAGATAATCAATGAAGCTAAGCAAGGCAAAGTAAAAATTCTGTACATAGCTCCTGAAAGACAAGAAAACAGCGAATGGATTGAAGCTACTCGTCAAATGAATCTTTCTATGGTGGTAGTGGACGAAGCACATTGTATATCGGTTTGGGGCCACGATTTTCGTCCTGCCTTCAAAAGGATAATCAATCTTGTAAAACTATTGCCTCAAGGAATTCCTGTTTTGGCAACTACCGCCACCGCAACCAAAAGAGTTGAACTTGACATTGCACAACAAATAGGGGATAATATTTTGACCATTCGCGGAAATTTAATGCGAAGCAACTTCAAACTGTTTGTAGTTAAAGTTAGTTCGGAGGATGAAAAGCTAATGTGGTTGGGTAAAAACCTCCATAATCTCCCGGGAACAGGAATCCTTTATACTGGAACAAGAATTGAAACTGAAATTTATTCAAAGTGGTTTGAGCATTTACAACTATCATCAACCGCTTACAACGCAGGTTTGGATGCAGAATCAAGAATTGCTGTAGAAAATGGATTAATGAATAATAAATGGAAATGTATTATTTCAACAAATGCATTAGGTATGGGGTTAGATAAACCCGATATTCGATTTATTATTCACACTCAAATTCCTATTTCTCCCATTCATTATTATCAGGAAATTGGCAGAGCCGGTAGAGACGGATTGCCAGCTTTTATCATCCTTTTCTACAACCCTAAAGATAGAAAGCTGCCAGAATCCTTTATTGAAAGTGGAAGACCTGCAATTGAGAAATACGAACGAGTGATCAATGCGGTGAAGTCTGAATTACTCGGAGAACGAGAATTAATGAGACATACCAATTTAAAACAGCATCAAATTAGGGTAATTAAAGCCGACTTGATGGAGCAGGGAATTATTCGCGAATTAATGATTGGGAAAAACAAGAAATTCGAATTTATTCCTGAATCAAAACCGTTAAGCACCAAGGTTTTTGATGAATTGAGAAAGGCTAAGTTTGCAGACCTTGAAAACATGATTGCTTACGTTGAAACGAGTCAATCAAGAATGCAATTTCTCTGTGATTATTTAGGTGATCATGCCAGTCATACCTTTAACAATTGTGATAACACGGGAGAAAAGCGAATTAAGGTTGCTGTAAGCCCAGAGTGGTCCGAAAAACTGCAAAATTTCAGAGAAAATTATTTCCCGGAACTTGAAGTTGAATCGAAAGGTTCTAGCCTGGTAAACGGAGTGGCGGCTTCCTTTTATGGGGTTTCCCATGTTGGTTCAGCTTTGCATCGCTCTAAATATCAACAAGGCGGTGACTTCCCCGATTTTCTTCTAAAATTGGTCTTGAAGGCATTTCGCAATAAGTTTGGTCAAGAGCAATTTGATTTGATTCTTTACGTTCCTCCCACTTCATCGGGAGATTTGGTAAAGAACTTTGCTGAAAAAATTTCGCAAGTTTTGAAGTTTCCAATCTCTCATGATCTATTAAAAACAAGAAATACCAAAGAGCAAAAAGAGTTTGAGAATGGATATCTCAAGACCGATAATGTCCATGGGGCTTTCACTTTTGAAACCCCAAGTGATTTGGTAGGAAAGCGAATTTTGCTAATCGATGACATCTTTGATAGCGGTGCAACGATGAAAGAAATAGGAAGGTTATTAACTAACTTTGGCGCAGTAAAAATCGCACCTCTTGTGATTGCAAGAACTGTGGGCGGGGACTTGGTATAAGATGAGAAAAGAAGAAGCAACCTACTGGATAACCTTGGCACATTTGCCTAAATGGGGGCATTTGAAGATCAATAACCTCATCATCAAATTTTTTCATGAGAATAAAATCTCTATTGAAGAGTTTTTTCAGTTGCATGAAAGTATTTGGAGGGAACAATATCAGTTAGATGAAAAACAAGTCTCTGATTTAAAACAAGCAAAATCTGAACTGGCAAGCATTGCTTTTTTAGCCGAATCATTTTTTAGTCAAGGATTCGATCTTATTCCGATTACTTCTCCTGACTATTCTAAAATCTTAAAATCCCATTTAAAAGTAGCCCATGCTCCTGCTGTTTTGTATGTAAAAGGAAACAAGAGACTCTTGGAGGAAAAGTCTGTGGCAATTGTAGGTTCAAGAGAGGCCAGTGAAAATGCTTTAAAGTTTACAGATAACATCGCTCAACTTGCCAGTAAGGAATTTAAGGTAGTAGTGAGTGGTTTTGCCAAAGGGGTTGACAAGCAAGCACTGGATTCAGCAATTAGCTACAAGGGAAAGAGCATCATTGTGTTACCTCAAGGCATTATGTCTTTTGGCTCGGGATTTAAAAACTACTACAAGCCAATCATAGACGGAGATGTTTTAGTGCTTAGTACCTTCTTTCCAAAAGCGCCATGGAAAGCAGAGTTAGCGATGGCACGAAATCCCATCATTTATGGACTCGCGGACGAGATTTATGTGGCTGAATCCGCTGAAAAAGGTGGAACTTGGTCTGGTGTTGTGGATGGTTTGAGAAAAGGCAGAAAAATCTATGTGAGAAAATCAGAATCAAATGAAAGAAATGCCAATAACCTGTTGATTCAACAAGGAGCTATTCCAGTTGACTTTAATGGAATTGAATTAGCTCAACTAAACAATTTGGATAATGAGGAACAACCTTCTATTGATCACGAACAAACAGCGCCAGAATCATTGGACGTTAAAATTCGTACTGTGTTCAACGGCAAACCATTAACGGCAAAAGAGCTTCTCACTAAACTCAATCTCTCTTGGACTTCGCAGAAGTTAAATAGCTATTTAAAAAAGCTCGATTTTATTGAAATCATAAAAGAAAAGAATGTCAATCTTTATCAATTGAAAGGAGAATCGAACATCAAACAAACTACACTTTTATTTAAATAAAGAATTAAAACAATCTTTTTTTAACTCTAAAAGATGTTTATAATGATTTCCTTGCTTATTTCTTTAGGACACTAAGTAACTCGGAGAACTAATCATTGTAATTTGGCCAGCGAATTAGCTTGATAGCGTTTGATATCAGGATATAACTGGTTGAAAACCGCCGATTAGTCTCTGCATTCCATCATCAATAAATAGCCATTTTGGTGGCTGATTTTTACCCAACCGTCGGTTGCTACTTCGTTGGAAGTGCCGATGCGAACACCCGTTTCCAGAGATTCATGACGGAGCGGATACAAGAGGTTTTCTGTGGTAATGCCTTCTACTTTTCCGATAGGGAAGAGGGAAAGCGTAGTGCCTGCCGGATACCATTTCTCAAAGTTCTTAGGTAGTAAATACACCCGACTATGGTCATCAAGCAGGTTGATGGTAAGCTTATCGCTGAATTTGACGAGGTTGGTTAGATTAGCCAGGGTGTGATCCAGCCTTTTTCCAGTGGCCCAAACGATGTTCACCGCGCTATGGCCTTCTTCCACCAAAAACTGCAACCCTTTTTCCAAGTCGGTGAGTTCCTGGTTTTCTGCCAGAATCATCCGCAAGGGCTGATAGGGCGCTAAGGCTTCTTCCTCCATCCCGATAGAATCAAAATCGCCCAAGACGGCATCTACCTTGATGCCCAGCTCCAGTAGCCGGGGTAAGGCGCCATCCAAGGCCAGCACAAAGGGCGACCATTCCAGCAATTGACCCAAAAGCTCGTCGCTGCATGCGGCTCCATTGGCCACCAGCAATGCGGGTTCTTGCTTTTCACGCACAATGTGATGCGACGACATACCTCTTGTTTACTTCTTTTCTTCGCTCTCCGGTGGTACAAATCCGTCGGTTAGCGACATGATGAATTGTAACAAAGCGTCTTTCCCGTAGCCTGATTCTGCTGAGGTGAAAAACGTTGGCGGAATTTCGTCCCAAGTTTTCTTCATCTCTCTATGAAAAGCGGAAGCATTTTTCTGAGCCGGATTCATGCCTAGTTTATCCACTTTGGTGTAAACCAGCACAAACGGAACGCCCCATTCTCCTAGGGAATTGATGAATTCCAAGTCAATGGCTTGAGGTGGAATACGAGAGTCGAGCAGTACAAAAGCACATTGCAGGTTCATCCTCGACTGAAAGTAGTGTCGAATGAATTTTCCCCACTTTTCCCTTTCAGTTTTAGAGACTTTGGCGTAGCCATAGCCGGGAAGATCCACCAAATACCACGACTCATTGATCACGAAATGGTTGATTTGCTGGGTTTTTCCGGGCTTTTGGGAGATTTTAGCCAGGTCTTTACGTCCACAAAGTCGGTTGATGAGGGAAGATTTCCCCACATTAGAACGCCCAATAAAGGCGAACTCCGGAAATTTAGGTTCCGGAAGTTTGCGAGCGTCGGTGCTACCGGTTAAAAAGCGAGCGTGGCGAATTTCCATGGATAGTTTCTCAGGCGGCAAAGGTATGTTACTTTTGCGTCGCTCGAACATGACTCATGTTAGAGTGTTACTTAACCAATGGCAGAACATATCAAGCCCTATCCCGATTCGTCGGACTCTAAAGCGCGTCAGGTTGAACAAATGTTCGACAACATCTCCGGCCGCTACGACTTTCTCAATCGCTTTCTATCGCTCGGAATCGATGTTTATTGGCGGAAGAGGGCCATCGCTTTGTTGCGAAAGGAAAATCCTAAACACATCCTCGACGTGGCTACCGGCACCGCTGACTTGGCTTTGGAAGCGTGGAACATCAAGCCGGATAAAATTACCGGTGTGGATATTTCTGAAGGCATGCTGTCGCATGGTCGTAAGAAAATTCAGGCACGTGGCCTCTCCGAAAACATTACGTTAATCAAAGCGGACGCCTCCAACCTGCCTTTTCAGAATCATCATTTTGATGCTGCTATGGTAGCTTTTGGGGTCCGTAACTTCGAAAACCTGAAAAATGGATTGACGGAAATGCGACGAACTTTACGGCCAGGCGGGCGTATTGTGGTATTGGAATTCTCCAAACCTCGGTTATTTCCTTTCAAACAATTGTTTCAGTTTTATTTTCGTTACATCCTGCCTACCATCGGAAAAACCGTTTCTAAAGATGCCCGAGCATATACTTACCTGCCGGACTCCGTTGCAGCTTTTCCCGAGGGTAAAGACTTTTTAACAATTCTGGAACAATGCGGTTATCAACAACCACAAGAAAAACGACTCACCTTCGGCGTATGCGCGCTCTACACCGCTATTGCCTGACTTTCCTGCTGTTGCTCGTAACAACAGCGGCTATGGCTCAACTCAACAATCCTCATTACGACAAAAAGAAGATTCGTTTTGGCTTCCTTTTGGGTATTAATTCTTCGAAGTTCAGAGATAATCTGGCACCGGAATTCAAATCAACGGACTCTCTTTTGGCGGTTGTCCCACGTTCGGGTCCTGGTTTGCAACTGGGTATTACTTCTGATTTGCGCTTGCACGACAACTTAAGTCTTCGCTTTACGCCAACGCTTCTGTTTTCACTCAAAAACCTTGACTATACTTTCAGAAATGCTGAGTTTACCGGTACCAAAAGGGTAGAATCGGCTTATGTGGATCTTCCACTTTTGCTGAAATTTCGCTCTAATCGTATCGAGAACTTCCGCACTTATGTACTGGCCGGAGCTAAGGCTTGCATCGACATGTCGTCTCAGGAAACGGTAGATAAGGAGGTGGAACGGGTAAAAATTCAGCGCATGGACTTCGCAGTGGAAGTAGGCGTTGGCTTTGAGTTTTATCTGCCCTATTTCAAATTTTCTCCTGAGTTGAAGTATTCACTCGGTCTTACGGATGTTTTGGTGAAAGAAAGACATTTATACTCAGCGCCTTTACAACAGTTACAGTCTCAAGCTTTAATCCTCTCGCTAATTTTCGAATAAGCCATGAAGAGGGGAAAAATTGCGATTGTTACTGGTGCCACTTCCGGAATAGGAGAGGCTGCGGCGCTTAAGTTAGCGGCTGCGGGCTATGAGCTTATTCTCACAGGTCGTCGTGCTGAACGTTTGGAGGCCTTGGCTGACCGTATCAGAGCGCAACATCGCCATTGCCTGGCGCTTCCTTTTGATGTTCGGGATGAAGCCGCGGTGAAAGAGAATTTGGGCAATTTGCCTGAACCGTGGGCCAACATCGATTTGCTGGTGAACAACGCTGGTCTTTCTCAAGGGTTGAATCCGGTGCACGATGCGTCTATGTCGGATTTCAATACCATGATGGACACCAATGTGAAGGGATTGCTTCATTGTTGTCAGGCGGTTTTGCCAGGCATGCAAGCTCGCCAAAGTGGACATATTATCAATGTAAGTTCTATTGCCGGCAAGGAGGTTTATCCCAATGGCAATGTGTATTGTGCGAGTAAGCATGCCGTTGAGGCCATTAGCAAAAGCATGAGGATGGAATTGCTACCCTTCGGTATAAAAGTCAGCACAGTGTCGCCGGGTTTAGTGGAGACTGAGTTTAGCTTGGTGCGTTTTTATGGCGATGAAGCTCGTGCGAGTCAAGTGTATCAAGGGTATCAGCCACTCTCCGCTGACGATGTAGCCGATGCCATCCAATACATCGCCACAGCGCCCGAACATGTCAATATCGCCGACATCCTCATCTTACCCAAAGCACAAGCCAGTAGCATGCACGTGCTGAAGAGGTGAGTTTTGGATAGAAGCCTTCCTATTATTTGGAAGAGCTCACGGGATATAGCTAAAAAAGGGGGGGGATGTTATAGGGTTATTTATTAATGTTTGTCACACTATAATTAAAGAGATATGAATGAAAATGAAATTTCAAAATTAGTTGTTAATGCAGCATTTCAAGTTCATAAAAAACTTGGTCCTGGGCTGTTAGAATCAGTTTATGAAGAGATCTTGTATTTTGAATTGACTAAATTAAAATTGCGGGTAGATAGGCAAAAAGTAATTCCAGTCTTTTGGGATGAATTGAAGATGGAATTAGCTTTCAGGGCTGATTTGATTGTGGAAAATAAAGTTATTATTGAAATAAAATCGGTAGAGGCTATAGCACCAGTACATCCAAAGCAATTATTAACCTACTTAAAATTAACAGGTTGCAAGCTTGGTTTATTAATTAACTTCAATCAGCCAATTATTAAAACTGGAATTACCAGAATAGTTAACAATCTATGATGGAGTTGCTTGGCGAGCAAAATAAGTCTCTCGCAAAGACGCAAAGCCGCAAAGTGAGGATAAAAAAACTTGGCGAGCAAAATAAGTCTCTCGCAAAGACGCAAAGACGCAAAGTGAGGATAAAAAACCTTAGCGACTTCGCGGCTTGGCGAGCAAAATAAGTCTCTCGCAGAGACGCAATGGCGCAAAGTGAGGATAAAAAACCTTGGCGACTTCGCGGCTTGGCG
>JAIXUI010000074.1 GCA_027484125.1 Bacteroidota bacterium
CCTGAGCCAGGATCAAACTCTCCATTGTAGTATTTTATCCTGTTATTTTTTCTTGCTTTCAACTTACCTTCTTCGACAGATATCACTATCCGCCGGTGCTTGCATCATGTCAAGGAACTATAGCTTCTAGTTTTTGGCGCCTTTTGTTGGCGGCCTCATTCCCGAAGCGGCTGCAAAGGTAGAAAGACTTTTTTCTGTTCCAAACATACTTCAAAAATAATTTTTAGCTACTTCCCCATATTTACCTAAACAGCCCTGTTTATCAAAGCTTTACGCATCATATAACTTTCAAATATTTTTTTCTTCGTTGATAAACAGACTGCAAGAGTGATTAAATCTGTTTTGCCAAGTTGAATAAATGAGTTAGACTTTGAGCCTTGATAACCAAAATTCCTCTTCGATATAAATAACCACTTTAAGGGATGATAAAAAATTCCTAGTCAGAGAAAGACTTGCCTAATGCAAGAGAAAATAAGGGACGACTACCAACACCTTTCGTGAAAAGAAACGGGTATGTATTGTTGATTATGTCAATTGAAAAGTGCTCTACTTACAATAGGTGGAACCTTCACTTGAAACATTAGACAAGCTTTACGAGTCAAACAAATTGTCTTTTACATGTCCGTTAATCATTCTTAATCGAGAATGTAAACTTCAGGCTTGCAAGCCTAATCTTTTTCACAAAAAGAACCTCAAGCTATCCTATAAGATATTGCTGAAGGTTTTACGTGCTTCTGTGAGGCAGTAATCAGCATAGTTACTTTTCTGACTAACTATAAAGAAGCTGCTCAAAAGAAAAAGGAAGTAGGTCAACACAATGCACAGCCTCAACGAAAAAACGAGCACTTGAAGATTAAAGCTGGATAGAAACAAAAAGTAAATGATGTTCACCTTTTAATAAAACTTGCTAAACAGTAGTGAATAAGAAATACCTCTAAACCAAAGTTCAACGCTTGAAAAATAGCAGCAAAAAAAAAGGGCAGCTATAAGCTGCCCTCTAAACTAATTTGAAATTAAATTATTGAATCTTGAACTCAACACGACGATTAACTGCATTAACCTTTCTCTCAGGATGCTTGTTGTCATAACTCATGATGAGGTTTTTCTCACCTTCAAACTTGGTAGTAAGACGAGATTTATCAACTCCAAACTTCTCAGTAAGTGCTTTAACAACAGCCTCAGCTCTGTAGCGAGAAATTTCATTGTTTACATTTTCATTACCAACAGCATCTGCGTAACCAATTACATCAAGTTTAACACTTGGATTGTCTTTTAACAGACGGGCAATTTGATAGAGTTGTACGTAATTTTCTGTACGAATGAAATCAGAAGCGTTATCAAAAGTGATGTGTGGGAGAATCATGCTAGAAACACGTCCACCATTTCCACCGATTACACGACCTCCTTTACCACCAGTACCACCGCCAGTGTTTCCACCAGTTCCACCACCAGTGTCACCGCCTTCATCAGAGCCACCACCAGTGTCATCACCACCGTTATTGCTACGGTTAGCCCAAGGCTTCTTAGACTCGGTTGAAACACCTTTAGAATCTACCTTCACACCAGGCTCAGAAAATGGTTCAGCATCTAAATGATCAGCAATACCATCTTTGTCAGAGTCTAAGGTTTGTCCTTTAGAATTAACTAAAGCACCTGCAGGCGTATTATTTTCTTTATCGAAAGCATCAGCAACACCATCACCATCAGAGTCTTTGGTGGCATCGTCAACCTTCTTCGTACTGTTGGCGATCATGTCATAAGTTTTCTCAACTGGGTTTGAATACCAGCGTGGTTTCTCTCTGTTTTTTCCCAAGAAATAACCTACAGAAACAGTTGTATAACTAATAACATCTCTTACCGAACCAGGAACAAGATAACCATCATAAGAGTCGTCACGTGAGAAGAGGAAACGTTGATTCAGACCGAGAGAGAAGTTTTTATTGAGCATATAATCAACGCCCATGCCACCTGTAAGATAAACATTGATTACTTCTCTTCCGCTAGTACCTTCAATGGTTTTCCATGTTTCATTGGTACCGTCCATTTGAGCTTCAAACTGGCTGATTACATCTGATCTGGATTTTTCGGTACCATCTGGGTTGTAATAGGAGATTTTGCTGTAATCGTATAGATTGCCATTAGCATCTCTTAAGTCAGCACGGTTGTTATATCCATTCAAGGATAGACCAAACTCCGCATACACATTCCATCTAGATGCTTTTTTGATGAAGCTAAGATTATTAAGCGAAATAACACCTGTTAAGGTTGCTTCCCATAAACGAAGGTCAAAATTACGAGGATTGTACTGACGCATGGGCGTTGTATTCCACCCAGACATTCTTGAGTACCACAATCCACCTCTGACAGACACGACATAACCTAATGACTTACGAACAGATAGTCCATAGCCAAGGTTGTAGTTCATATCCATCTCTCCTGGGATCAAGGAAGCGTTCCCGATGTGGGCGCTAATTTGCCATTGATCCTTCGACACGGGAGGCATGCCCCCCGATTGGGCGAAAGTGCTTCCAGCGCCAACAAGCAGCGCGAAGCATCCCATCAACGCTTTTTTGAAAGTAAGATTTTTCATTTGCACGATTTCAATTTCACAAATATAGGCGGGTTACACATTACAAAAAAAACTACAGTTTAAATTTCGATGAAACCTCCAACTGCTTACTTCCCGAAATAAGTATATAAAAGCCCATTCCTGACTTATTTCCAAGCTGCCCTGCTTCTACCATATTGACCAACAAGGGGCAAGGTGCATACTTTGGATTTCCGAATCCATCGTGCAAAACTTTCAAGATTGCTAAACAAACGTCCAGTCCTATAAAGTCAGCAAGCTGAAGTGGTCCCATTGGATGAGCCATACCTAGTTTCATTACGGTATCGATTTCCTCAACTCCTGCAACTCCTTCATAGAGGGTGTAGATGGCTTCGTTAATCATCGGCATCAAAATGCGATTCGCCACAAAACCAGGGTAATCGTTTACTTCAACGGGAACTTTACCCAACTGCCTTGATAGAGACATAATAGTTTCTGTCACTTCATCAGAAGTAGAATAACCTCGGATGACTTCAACCAGCTTCATAACAGGAACTGGATTCATGAAGTGCATTCCGATAACTTGTGTGGGGCGCTTGGTTGCTGCTCCTATTTTCGTAAGAGAAATTGATGAGGTATTAGAGGCCAAAATACAATCAGAGGCACATCTTTCATCAAGTTCTTTGAAGATAGCAAGTTTTAAAGCAACGTTTTCCGTTGCTGCTTCTACAACTAGTTCCCGATCCTCGACCGCTCCTTGAATCGAAGTTGCTGGTTTAAGTCTTGACAAAGTGGCTTGTTTGTCCTCTTCTGAAACAGCCCCTTTGCTCACCATCCTATCTAAATTCTTGACGATGGTTTCTATGCCTTTGTTTAAGGCTTTTTCATTGACATCGATGAGATTGACCTCATGCCCATACATGGCAAAAACATGAGCAATGCCATTGCCCATGGTGCCAGATCCAATTACTGCTACTTTCATGGTATTAAAACTATTTTTCTTTGACTTATTAGCCCATTTTTCCAGCGAAGTACCAAAACACATGCTGTTTGTCCAGGCTGATTGATGGTGTATTTCTTTCCGTTTTTAGTAAATCTGAGCGTTTGCCCATTTAGAGCAAAAAGCTTTACTTCTACTGGTTCTTCATCCGTCTCGAGGCTGAATGTGCCGTTGTTGGGATTGGGATAAATGTTAAATAGAGGCTCTATTTCTTGAATTTGTGTGATTGTTGGCGAAGCCATTGCAGGCGCTAAAAAAAACTCGCCTGCTTGTAAAGGCGTATAAATCCACTGGCCTCTTTTATCAAATCTTCCTCCCATGTTTTTGATTAAAACAGGAGATCCAGCCGGGTTCAGGCCTGATATTGGACTCCAGAAGGGATTATTTGCCGAGCGAAACAATAAAGTAATAGAGTCTTCGGATGCTGTAATCAAATCTTGATCTAAGGCTCCACCAAGTGCAACTGAACCGTCATACGACATAAGCAGCCTTATTTTTCCGGCCGCCAATTGCAACCCAGGATCAAGGGCTTGAATTTGCCAATAGCGCTGGCTTGACATTCTAGCCTGAACCGCAGGCGTTCCAAAAGGCGCCACCCAATGGTGAGTAACTCTCAGCCAAACTGAGTCAGACAATGTTGCCGTTACTTGAACACTCAGGTTTGAGCCTGGGAGGGTAAATGTTCCCGGATTTTTGAGCCAAACGGTTGCGGATGAGGTTGCATCGCAATATTCTGTGTTGGCATTGCTTGCGTAAAATATAGGTTGCCCCCAGTTTGAAGGTGCCGTAACCGTAGTATTAACACTAGTTGAAGCCCCCGCAGCCACTAGCTTAATGGTAAGTGGATTTAGGTTAGCATCCCAAAAAGTAATGCTTGCAGGCAAACTATCGGAAAGTGCTCCCGGTACACGGTTTTTTTGTTCGAGTGTTCCTGTCAATGTTCTGTTGACCCCTGATCCACTCAATTGCAAGTCGGGTCTTAGGTGAGGAAAACCAGGGCGAAAAACCCAATCTCTAAAAAAGCGAGTGCCTATTTGTGAGCTGGTCATGCTATCAATGAAAGCAGCCATTTGGGTAGAACGAACTCCTTGTTGGGCATAACGCTGCAAAAAAGCTCTGCAAAAAGTAAAAAACAAACTATCTCCCAAGGTTGAGCGAAGAGTATGAGCAATGCCTGCTCCTTTCTTATAAACATGACTTCCGTAAACTTGAAAATGACCCACTCCGGAAACTGGCAGAAAACTTCCGTCTCTGATGTGAGCATTAGCAAGTACATCGTGATGTTTTTCTTTCACTTCTGCGAGATAGGCTTGTTCACCATAAACGCCTTCCAAAAAGACTGCTTCTGAAAAACTGGCCCAACCTTCGTTAATCCACATATCAGAATCAGTGGCACAGGTAACCCAATTGCCCCACCAATGGTGAGAGAGTTCATGAGCCATCAGAGTTTCTTCGGAAGTTGTACCATTAATGGCAAAATCCGGATAGGCAATGTTGGCAGCATGTTCCATAGCGCCACCATTGAACGGCACCATATAATAACCTACCCGATCGAAGCCATAGGGGCCAAATCGTTGAACGTAGGTTCTCACCGCAGGCTTCAAATTCTGGAAAGAAGCTTGTAAAGCGGCAAAACGGGAAGGTAAAACCGCTATTTCAATAGGAATTACTCGATTTCCAGATTGAATGGTGTCTTTAAAACTGATATAAGGGCCAATTCCCATACCCACTAAATAAGCAGGTATTGGCTGAGCGATTTTCCAATTCCAAACTCTGTTTTGGTTTGGAAGCTGAAGGCTGTCGGTCAGAAGACCATTGCAGTAGGCTTTGTGGTTAGGCTGAGTTTCGATGCTAAAGCTGAAGGTTTGCCTTTCAACAAAATTATCTAGGCATGGAAACCAGTAGCGTCCTAAACTATGAGGGTCTGCACCGAAGCCAACTCCTAGGGTGTAGGCGATATCGGTAGTAAAATAAAAGCCTCCCCAGCCGGTAGGATCTATGCTAGGTTGGCCTTGATAATAGATTCTAAAAGTAAGGCTGTCGCCTGGTTGAAGTGGATTGGTTAAGGGTATGCGAAGTAGACTGTCGTTGTAGGAAAACGCAACTTGCTGAGCACCCAATTGTAGCACTGAGTCCACTTGAAGCCGGTACAAGTCTAACTTGAAGTGATTGAGCCCTGCGACCTTGCTTTTAAACTTTACGTCTGCAAATCCGCCTATTTGCTTATTCTGAAAGTCAGTGACCTTTAAGCGAATGTGGGTATGAAGAATATCTACTGAGTCAGACCATGAAGCATTGCTGGCAAGTGCGTAATTCTGTGCTTTTGACTCGAACGCGGTTAAAAGCAACAGGATACTAATCAGCAACCTCATTGAGCGGGAAAGAAGGCGATATTTCCTCCTACCCAGTCTTGTTCCGCATTGTAGCGAACACCAATCATAACCCCTTTGCTCATTCGGCCAAGGTTGATGCAGAGTTTTGGTTTTTCCCATTCTGGCTTCCAAAGGTACAGTAAACGAATTTCACATTTTACTAGTCCATTGGGAGCTTGAATAACTGGTTCATACTGAACTTTTCTTTGCAAAATCCATCCTTTTCTTTCTGGAAGTGCTTCAATGTCAGCTTTTGTGACATTAAACTTCACTCCCATTCCGGAAAAAGAGAATAGCGGCTTGAGCACCCAGTTTTCCAAGTCTTCAGGGATTTCAGGAAGTTCTTCAAGAAACCAAGTTTTTGGCACAAACCGATGGTTCAGGAAAGGCATGGTAAACTTGCTGATTCTGAAGAACCAGTTTGGGTGTGTAACCCATTCTACATCGATTGGCTCTTGCAGAGAAAAAGGCAGTTTGATATCCGGATTTGCTTGTAACTCATCGAATATCAGACGGTTGTAAATTCTTTTTATTTCTACTTCTTCCCCATTCAACTGATAGAATAACTTATTGGCTCGCAAGGTCATTTTAGTTGGACACACTGCCTTTATTCCGAACTGTTTCTCGGTTACAGCAAAGTCAACCCTGGTTTTTTGCTTTTCGGGGTGAAGGTCCATGAGCACCACCTGCTTAGGATCATGGCCATTGAGCAGACATTCGCCCAATAACTGAAGGTAAGTTTCGGAGGTTAACCCGTTGAAGTAGGGAGTAAAATCGTGAGGGACAGGAAAATGCTTTTTATACACTTTAGACGTGTAGTCCTGATAAGCCATCAACGAAGGGAAGCCCTGCATTTCTATGAGCTGGGGCTCCAGCATTCCATTTTCGTCTTTGCAAATGGCAAAGTCTATGGCCAACATACCAGTATGCTCGTCTTCGTTTGGGACTTCCAAACCGGCAGGAATGGCGTTTTTAGATATTTCTTTAAAGTCGGGTCTGGTTATTACTTCAATGATAGACTCACCAGCTTCTACGAGACGATCTCTGAGGTAAGCTGGCACAAAAAGTGGGGTTTCAGCAACTCTGAACACCCTTTCTTCCCCTAAAACATCGAAAGAGTCCTTTAGTAAAGCTTCATACTTTTCAAGAGTAAAAGCCTTGTTATAAACTTGTTGAATCTCCGGAATCATGACAAAGAGTGTATCAATTGATTTTGGCTTATCGCCCGATGGAGGAATAAAGGGATAATAGTTTGCTGGGTGAGTTGAATCTTATCGGGGTCGTTTAAGTGAAACAACATATCGTTGTACTTGGCTTCGCCGTGTTCTTCAACTACCGCTTTTCGTTTTTCTTCCTGCTGGAAATAGACCATCATACCCTGAGGGTCAGCTTCTGGATGGAATTGAGTCATAAAAATTTCATCGGTGAGTCGAATGGCCATCATGGCTCTTTCAAGCGGGATATGAGGTCTATTTTTCTCGATAGCGAGTAGCCTTGCTCCTATTTGGTTGAACGCTTGTTCATTAGGCTCGATGACTTGCCAGGAGCGAGAATCTACGATATAGAAAATCTCTTCTAGGCCAGAAAAGAACGGTTCATCAACGCCTAACTCCGTTTTATGAGTGGGTAAAACGCCGAAGGAGGCGCTTTTTCTCATACAAACTTTGCCCAAATTGAAATGCCTACAAAGCATTTGGAAGGAGTGGCAGATAGCGAACAAGTATTTCTTGTTGGGGGTATTTCCGGCATTGTGGTGGACTATTTTATCAATGAGTTGAAAATAGTCCTTCTCCCAGGATTCATCTTGGCCGTCGAAAGGGCTACCGGGGCCGCCCGTGGAGATGTAAATATCGAAGGCGCTGGGATGAGGAAGTTCGCCTTTCAGCCGAACATCGAAAATGGTGTAGGGCAGATGAAACTGCTCAACCAGTTGACGGATATTTCTCATGCCCTGATTAGGAGCACCTTTGTACATATCCAAGATTGCGACTGCAGGTTTTCTCGACTCCATATTATAAGGGGTGCGAAGTTATTTGATTTGTTTAAAATGGATGGCTTTAATCCTGCAAGCCCGTATTGGTTTCGAGGATAATTTGATCCACAACGGCTTTCAAATCACCGGTTGCTGCAAAGCAAGCCAGCTGCCTGTCTGCTCCTGTTCCATACTTCAGAATGTCAAGAACTCGGTTTATTTCGTGTCTGGACCCGAGCTCATCGACCACATCATCTACAAAGTCAAGGAGTTCCATAATCAGCATTTTGGTATCAACTTCTTGTTGTTTACCAAAGTCAATCATCTTACCATCAATGCCATAACGTGCAGCACGCCACTTATTTTCGCTGATGAGCGCCCGGCTGTAAATCCGGAATGTGAGGTTAGAATTCATCAGCTTGTACAGTTTGGCTACCAAGGCTTGCATTAGAGCAGCAAGCGCAATGGTTTCATCTACTTTACTTGGAATATCGCAGATTCTAAATTCAATAGTATCAAAGAATGGGTGCAAGCGAATGTCCCACCAGATTTTCTTTCCGTTGTCGATACAGTTAGTTTTAACCAACAAATCGATGTATTCGTCATACTCTGCGGCACTACTGAAGTAGTCTGGGATGCCGGTACGAGGAAATTTGTCGAATACTTTAGTTCTAAACGAGCGGAATCCGGTGTTTCTACCTTCCCAAAAAGGGGAGTTGGCACTTAACGCAAAAATGTGAGGAAGGAAATAACGTACGACGTTCATGATGTGAATTCCTACCTGACGGCTTGGGATTCCTACGTGAACGTGAAGTCCGAAAATGAGATTTGAGCGAGCAGTGTCCTGCATTTCGTTGATGATCTCCTCATAACGGGGATGGTCGGTGATGAGTTGGTCTTGCCAACGTGAGAACGGGTGGGTGCCCGCAGCTGCAATGGTAAGTCCTTCTTTTCCTGCCAAGTCAGAGATCATTCGACGGAGGTATTTCACCTCTCTACGAGCCTCGTCTATATTCTGGCAGATGTTGGTGCCTACTTCCACCACACTTTGGTGCATTTCGGCTTTTACTTGTTCTCTTAAAATAATTTTTCCCCCTTCCACAATTTGAGACATGTGGGAGCGCAGTTCGCGGGTTTTGGGGTCGATGATCTGAAATTCTTCCTCTATACCAAGGGTAAAAACGGGAATAGATTGAGCCATACGAAGGGTGTTTTGCATAAATATAGGTAGATAGTTAACACCCTTCGCTCGGCGATTTAAGAAATTACAATACTATTCCGTGTTTTTTTACAAGTTTTCTCAGATTGATGAGCGCATAACGCATTCTACCCAAAGCAGTATTGATGCTCACATTAGTGAGGTCTGCGATTTCTTTGAAGCTTAAATCTTCATATAAACGCATTACCAGCACTTCTTTTTGTTCATCAGGAAGTTCAAGAATCAGCTCCTTAAGCCGATTATCAGTTTGTAACTTCATGATACTATCTTCTACATTTCCTTCCTTCAAATCCAACACTTGGAAAATGTCGCTACCATCGGGCATTTGCGCTTTTGGCATTTTAGCTTGCTTTCTAAAATGGTCAATGCAAAGGTTTTGTGCTATGCGAAGTGCCCAGGGAAGAAACTTACCTTCCTCTGTGTATTTTCCAGCCTTAACGGTATCAATGATCTTGATGAAGGTGTCCTGAAAAATATCCAAAGCCAAGTCTCGGTTTCTAACTACAGCGTAGATATGGGTGTAGATGCGTTTTTTATGCTTATGAATAAGCATCTCGAGTGCGCGTTCGCTGCCTCGTACATAAGCCGAAACAAGCTCTTTATCGCTAATTCCCTGTGCGTTCATGGTGAACCTCCTTGTTTTTAAATTGGGTATCAGCGTAGTTTTCGAGCTATAGGCTTCTGTGGTGGTTTAATTGATTCAAATCTTGCAATAAAATTCCGGCCTGTCAATAGTCAAGGCGATATTTGCGGAAATTTTTTTTGATGTCTCAAGACCTCTCTCCCAACGAAGATCCGCGGGAGGCCATCTATATACGTGGTGCCCGCTTACACAACCTTCAAGGCATTGACTTGCGTATCCCACGTCAAACGCTGTGTGTAGTTACCGGTTTATCAGGTTCGGGAAAGTCGAGCTTAGTTTTCGACACTCTATATGCTGAAGGTCAGCGTCGTTATGTAGAGAGCCTTTCTGCCTACGCCAGGCAGTTTTTGGGGCGAATGAAGAAGCCCGAAGTGGATGCTATTCTAGGGCTTTCTCCAGCAATGGCCATTGAACAGAAGGTTATTAGTAGAAATCCTCGCTCTACAGTGGGTACTTCTACAGAAATCTACGATTATTTAAAACTGCTGTTTGCTCGAGTAGGACAAACACATTCTCCTATTAGCGGAGAGCTGGTTCGTAAACACCAGGTGAGTGATGTGGTGGATGCGGCTATGGAATACTTGAATGAGCGGGTAGAGGTTGCCGCTCCTTTTATTACTCACGGTCGATCATTGAAAGAAGAGCTTTCGGTGCTGGTACAAAAAGGATACGTCAGATTGAAGCTGCAACAGGAAACTATTAAAATTGAAGACTTACTTGAAAATGAAACGCAATTTGACTCGAATGACTGCCTATTGCTGATTGATCGGCTTAAAATAGAAGAGGATGACGATTGCCGCCATCGGCTTTCCGACTCCATTCAAACAGCTTTCAATGAAGGGCATGGCACCTGTTACTTGTTAGTTGGCGAAGAGAAAAAGGCCTATTCCAACCGGTTTGAAGCTGACGGAATGGCATTTGAGGAACCCCATCCAAACTTCTTCAGCTTTTCAACCCCTCATGGAGCCTGTCGTACCTGTGAAGGTTTTGGAAGTGTGATTGGCATAGATGAAGAGTTGGTTTTCCCTGAAAAACACCTATCCGTTTATGAGGGCGCAATAGCGCCATGGCGTGGCGAGAAAATGCAAGAATGGCTGCAAGTACTGCTCAAAAATGGCTATAAATTCGACTTCCCCATTCACCGCTCATATGGAGAATTAAGTGAAGCAGAAAAATCATTGCTATGGACCGGTAACCAATGGTTTGAAGGGTTAAACACCTTCTTCAAACATCTCGAAGAGCAATCGTACAAAATCCAATACCGGGTGATGCTTTCGCGCTACCGCGGTCGTACTGTATGTCCGGATTGTAAAGGCACACGATTACGAAAAGACGCTGGATACGTAAAACTGGTTGATGTAAGCACAGGCGAGAAAATCAGTTTGCAAGAAATAGTCTTGCTTCCGGTTAAAAAGCTTTTACCAAAGCTTACCAACTGGACATTTGATGCGATGCGAGAATCAATTGCGGAACGATTGATGGAAGAAATTCTTAGCAGACTGGGATTCCTTCAGGATGTGGGCTTGGGCTATCTCAACTTAAATCGCTTATCGAATACCTTATCTGGAGGAGAAAGCCAGCGCATTAAACTGGCAACCTCGCTCGGAAGCAACCTGAGCGGGTCGATGTATATCTTGGATGAGCCAAGCATAGGTTTACATCCCAGAGATAACGATCGCTTGGTTAGCATCCTCAAAAACCTAAGGGACAAAGGCAACACCGTTATAGTAGTTGAGCATGAAGAAGCCGTTATAAAAGCTGCAGATTACTTGGTTGACATCGGACCGGAAGCTGGTTCCGGTGGCGGAAAACTGGTTTACGCAGGCCAGCTTGAAGGATTGAAAGCTGACTCAGTAAGTCTTACCGGAGCATATTTATCAGGGCGAATGAGCATTAAAGTCCCTGAAGTAAGACGTAAAGCACAACATTACCTCAGGCTTTCCGGAGCTAGTGAGCACAACCTGAAAGGCATTTCAGTCAACATTCCACTTCAAATGCTGACTGTGATAACAGGTGTCAGCGGATCTGGAAAAACTACACTTATAAAGAGAATCCTATATCCGGCGCTCAAAAGAGCGATGTCGGGAACTGCTGATAAAGCTGGAAGCTTTCAAAAACTGGATGGCTGGAAAGGAAGATTGGAAGATGTTGAATTGATTGACCAAAATCCTATTGGTAAGTCAAGCAGATCGAATCCGGCTACTTATTCTAAAGCCTACGACCTGATACGTAATTTATTCGCAGAAGAACCTCGTGCCAAAGCATCTGGTTTGAAAGCTGCAGCCTTTTCCTTTAATGTAGAAGGCGGAAGATGCGAGGTTTGCCAAGGCGAAGGCATTGTGAGGGTTGAGATGCAGTTTCTGGCAGATGTGGAATTAGAATGTGATGCCTGTAAAGGACAACGCTTTAAAGAAGATGTGCTGGAAGTGCGCTGGAAAGGAAAAAACATTACCGAAGTCCTCTATTTAACCATCGAAGATGCGCTTGTTTTCTTCCATGATCAGAAAAACATCCTTGCTCGATTGCAGCCTTTGGCCGATGTTGGACTTGGCTACATTCAATTAGGCCAAAGCTCTGCCACCCTTTCAGGAGGTGAAGCCCAGCGCATTAAACTTGCATCCTATCTTACAAAAGGACAATCGCGCCAGAATATGCTGTTTATCTTTGATGAACCAACTACCGGACTTCATTTTCACGATATTAATAAGTTGATGATTGCGTTCAATGCCCTTATCGACCAAGGCAATTCCTTGTTGGTAATTGAGCATAATCACGAAGTAATTCAGTGCGCCGATTGGGTCATTGACCTTGGGCCAGAGGGAGGAGATGAAGGCGGCTATGTGGTATTCGAAGGAACTCCCGAAGAATTGATTTCCTGTAAGGAAAGCTATACCGGAAAGTATTTGGCCACTAAAATGACGTCATGAGTTTCCTGAGAAACATCTACTATTGGCTAAGTCCAAGTTTACGTTTGCAAGCGAGAAGATGGTATTACTGGCCGGGTGATTTTCTCAAAGGAATTACCGGTAAACGGCCTGCGATGGTTCCACCAAAAGGTTTAACCTTCACCGGTGCCGGCGATTTCCTAAAAGAAGGTGCCAAATACGGAGACTATTTCAAAAAATACGGGCTGAAACCCCATGATCAAGTATTGGATGTGGGATGTGGACTGGGAAGGATGGCCGTACCGCTAACGAGTTATTTAACCCAGGAAGGAGGTTATTTGGGATTTGATATTATGCCAGCAGCAATCAACTGGTGTAATCGAGCAATCTCTTCCAGATTTCCTCCATTTAGGTTTGTGCATTATCAAGGAGGAAATGATCTATATAATACAGAGCGAAGCACACTAAAACCCTTTCCTGCAAGAAACTCAACTTATGATTTTGCGATTCTCACCTCTGTATTTTCTCATTTGCAACCTGATGAAACCGCCTTCTTTCTAGAAGAGTTGAATCGTTGTTTAACGCCAAAAGGAACGGTATTCGCAACATTTTTCATTTATCCAGACGAAGCGCAAGCACCGTTCAATCCGGACTTTGCCTTTCCATTCGACTATGGCCATTATTGCTTGATGAACAACCAAGTGAAAGGAGCGAATGTGGCATACCGCAGTAGCTGGCTATTAAAGCTAATTGTGGAAAAAGGTTTTTGCATAAAACATCAACTTCCAGGATTTTGGCTCACAGGAAAAAAAGAGCATGAATTTCAGGATATCCTAATTTTACAAAAAGTAGACAACTCTGACAATTCATAGACAAAATCGCAAGAAGGGCTTGTAACATACGTTCAATCAATAATTTGCTGTTTCATTACTTTGTTAAAATACAACATGAAAGAGCAAACTGAGTTGTTCAATTTACTGAGAGAAAAGTCACTTTCAAGTTCCGTTTTGGCCCAGTGGATTTCAGAAACCCTGGGGGTTAGCTTAGCTACAGCTTATAAAAAAATGAACGGCCATGTAAGGTTAACTTGGGAAGAGTATAAAAAGCTGGAACGTTCTGGCGATGATGTATTTGGCGATTCGTTTGGTAATCAGAGTTTTAAAGATGCTTTCCATGCCAACTATAGCCCGATGCAAATGGTTGAATTTTGGGCAGACACTATCAGCAACATTCTAAAAGCCGGACAAGAAGTCATCATTAGCTGCCACGAGCTCCCATTAGTCTATTTGTTTGATGATCCATTAGCGGCAGCCTATTGTTTGTTTCAACAGTACAAACTGGAAGAACCAACGAACCCACAATCGTTTCAAAATTTTTACGAGACGCTTCCCGAAAAATTTCGATTTACATCTGCGCAATTGAAGGAAAATTTTCTGAAGATAAAAAGGACTGAAATCATAGATCCTTTTGGTTTTCGGACATTTCCAAGAGGGTTAGCACAAATGAAAAATCAACTTTATATCGACCGTTCCATACAAGAAAAGTTGATAAGTACTTTTTCAGAAAGAGTTCGCAATTGGTGCATGGAAACTGACACCAACCGAAAAATCTGCACTAGAAAACTGTCACCTATACCGCTTTTGTACAACTTCTTGGTAATACGTGAAAGTGGTAAAGTAATATGGGAGCCGTTTGGAAAACAAGGCCTCAAAATAAATCCAGGTAATGCCTTAAAGCCTCTTCAATCTGTAATCGAAGAGATAGCAGCATCCAGCAGCGAAATAAGAAGTTGCAGCCTCAGCAGAGCGTATGTGGACAAAAAAGGAGAAGAATACCAGAGAATGATGCTAAATGAAGACTACTAGCATCCGCTCATACCACAAGGTTATTAAGCTGCTTGCGATTGTGAAGCCTTAAGTCTTGATTGAAGCAGCTCTGCTGGAATGGAAATTCGGTACTTGAGTCTTAAATATCGTTGCATAACCGCTACGTTTTTACGACTCTTAACGGCTTTGCGAATGACAGATTCAATCAAACAATTCATGGTGTGGTGGGGGTTACAGGTTATTCCAAGAAACGATATTTTTTTATGTTAGTTTTAGTTTGATTTTGTTTTAACGATTTGTAACGAAAAGCACAAAATCATTTTACAAATTAAGCTTCAAATTTCCTCTAACACTTTGGGAGTGAACAGTGTTGGCTCTTTCAAATTAGAGCGTTCTAATTTCACAATAAAAACAAAGTCTATAAAAAAAGGGGAGCTGTGCTCCCCCATCATCTATAAAACTATGAAATTAACCCTTCACCAACTGTATTTCAGCTAAAAGTTTAACCTCCTCACTTACTAAAACACCTCCGGTTTCAAGGGCAGCGTTCCAATTGAGCCCCCAATCCTTGCGATTGAGTTTGCCAGCAATGCTAAATCCTGATTTAATGTTTCCCCAAGGATCCTTTCCTTCACCTGAAAACTCGGCATCCAAGGAAACTTCTTTGGTTTCACCATGCATGCTTAAAGATCCATGCAGTTCATATTCGTTACCACCTTTAGCTTTCAGGGTGCCCTGAAACAACATCTCTGGATAGGTAGATGCATCAAAGAAGTCGGCACTTTTCAAATGCTCGTCTCGCTGATTATTTCCAGTATTGATGCTGGAGATGTCGGCTTTAAACTGAACTTCTGCTCCATCTAGGCCATGATTACTTTCTTTAAGGCCGCCTTCAAACGTACCAAAAGAACCTGTAACAGTGCTGATCATCATGTGACGCACTTTAAACTGGATTTCGCTATGCGCGGGGTCAATACCCCATGTAGTATTTGCCATATGTTTATTTGTTCAAACAAATGTAGAACATCAACTTGGCAAAATGGTTCAAAGAATTACAAAAAGAATTAAGCAGCTGTTTATATGCCGCTATTCGTAGGCTTTTAAACTAAGATCGAAGTTTCTAACTGTGTGGGTAAGCGCTCCCATAGAAATAAAATTCACACCTGTGAGCGCATACTCTCGCAAATTATTGGCATTGATGCCACCGGAAGCTTCTGTTTCTGTTCTTCCATCGATGAAAGCAACTGATTCCTTTAGTTGTTTAGGGGTGAAGTTGTCTAACAGAATTCGTTTCACGTGTGCTGCATAGGGCATAATTTGTTCTACTTCAGCCAAGTTGCGCGCTTCTACTACAACTTCCAGCTTTTTACCCGAATCTTGCAAGTATTGAATGGTAGCTTCAATGGCAGCAACTATGCTACCTGCATAATCAATGTGATTATCCTTAAGCATGATGGCATCGTATAATCCGAATCGATGATTGGCACCTCCACCAATGCGAACAGCCTCTTTTTCCAAAGCGCGAAGCAGAGGTGTTGTTTTTCGAGTGTCTAGCAATTGACAGTTGGTGCCATCCATCAGCTGCTTCATTCTGTGGGTGAAGCTGGCAATTCCGCTCATTCGTTGCATCACATTAAGCACCAAACGTTCTGTTTTCAGGATGTCGCGGGTATTGCCTTCAATGAGAAAAGCCACATCCCCTACATGAATTTCTGCACCATCTTCAAGAAGTGGGGTCAGTTTAATCTGAAACTCAGGTCTTGAATAAAGCGCTTTTGCGAATTTCATTCCGGCAAGGATTCCTGTGTCTTTGACTAAGAGTCGTGCCTTTTGGCTTGCTTGCGCAGGAATGCAAGCTAAACTGCTGTGGTCACCATCGCCGATATCTTCGCGCAGCGACTCAGTGATAAAATCGTCTAATGTCATTGAATTTCGAACTTCAACTGTTGAATGAGCATTTTTCCAGACTTATTCTTCAGGAGCAAATACGTTGCATACTCCTTGTTTTCCTCTGTAACCAAGTGGCCGATGGAATAGGTAAGACCGTCTGAAGGCGCACCTTTGTGTACTATTTGAAATGATTTAGGTCGGTTTTTGATGAGGAAGTTTTTCACGATAACCTCAGCTTGCTGCCTAAGGTACCAGCCTTCACGACCATCAATGATAATTTCTACCGTATTATCGAACTGGCTTGCCAGCTCATTGGTTTTGATTTCCCGAATGTTTCGGGCGATTTGCTCGTAAGGATCCTGTGCTTCAAAGAAGGTAGGAAAGACAAGTGAAAAGAGGAGAATAAGAATTTTCATAGGCAGGCGCCATTCCGGCACAGTAAGCGTGCCAAAACATAAGCGAAAATAAGATAATCATCTTTTCCCTGACGGAAATAGGAAATGTAATTTTGCAACATTATGACCTTGACACCTGCACCTGCATTTTTAATCATCATGGACGGCTGGGGACTTGGCAATGGTACCCATGCTGACGCCATTGCTAATGCCCAAACTCCTTTTTTCAATAAGCTGAAATCCAGTTATCCCATGTCAAGGCTCATCACATGCGGAGAGGATGTTGGCTTACCGGAGGGGCAAATGGGCAATTCTGAAGTGGGCCATTTGAACATTGGTGCAGGAAGAATCGTGTACCAAGAATTAGCAAGAATCAACAAAGCCATCAGAACAGGTGAATTACAAAAGCATCCGGTTTTAGTGAATGCCTTGAAAAATGCCTCTCATTCCGGACAGACCGTCCACTTTTTGGGATTGGTTTCTGATGGTGGTGTACATGCCCACCTCAATCACCTTAAGGCCTTGGTGGACATTGCAGAATCCTTTGCCCTCCAATCATGTTTTGTTCACGCTTTTACTGATGGAAGAGATTGCGACCCCAAAAGCGGAAAAGGATTCATTGAGGAATTAGAGCAGCATTTAGTCGGAAAAAAAACAGTGCTGGCAACTGTTATCGGTCGATACTACGCCATGGACCGCGATAAACGCTGGGAACGGGTAAAACAAGCTTATGATTTACTGGTCCATGGACAAGGAGAAACAGTCATTGATTTTCCAAAAGCAGTAGAAGCACAATATCAAGCCGGAATAACTGATGAGTTTCTTCCACCTCTACTAAAATCAGCCATTGACGCCAAAATCAAAGAGGGCGACTTAGTCATCTTCTTCAACTTTCGTACGGATAGAGGCCGCGAGCTTACCCAAGCACTCAGCCAAACCGAATTCCCCGAATTCAACATGCATCCATTGAAGCTGGATTACATCACCTTGACCCGCTATGACGCGAGTTTCAAAGGGGTAGATGTGGTTTTCGAAAATGAAGATTTGAGCGAGACACTTGGAGAAATTTTGGAACGTGAGAAGAAAACACAAATTAGAATCGCTGAAACGGAGAAATATCCACACGTAACCTTCTTCTTTTCGGGAGGCAGAGAAACACCTTTTGAAGGCGAGAAACGCATTCTGGTGCCGTCTCCAAAAGTGGCAACCTATGACCTACAACCTGAGATGAGCGCGCTTCAGCTCACTGAGCAATTGCTACCTGAAATAGAAGCGAGAAGTGCAGATTTTATCTGTTTGAATTTTGCGAATCCCGACATGGTTGGGCATACTGGCGTGTATGAAGCCATTGTGAAAGCTGTTGAAACTGTTGACCAATGCGTTCAAACACTATGTGAAGCCGCCCTTCAAGCAGGATACCGAGTGCTAGTAACCGCTGACCATGGCAATGCAGATTATGCTGAGAATCCTGATGGCACACCAAACACGGCACATTCGTTGAATCCTGTTCCATTCATAGTTTGTGGATTACCGGAAGGTTCTCAACTGAAAAATGGAAGACTTGCAGATATTGCTCCTACTATTCTTGAGCTTATGGGCATTGAAGCTCCTTCTTCCATGACGGGTCAATCACTTTTGCAAGCGTGATTGCGCGTTTGATTTTCATTGGCTCGATAGGATGGCTTTTGAGCTCATGTTCTAATAACAGGGTTGAACCTATCGTTGGTCAAGCACCCTACTTCAAACTCAACCAATGGTTGAGTAAAGAATCTGAACAGCTTAAAGCTAATGAACCCACAATACATCGGGTGCTTCAAACTGATCAATCAATTGCTGAAGCTCCTACTGACAGCAATAACTGGGAAGATTGGTTTAAACCACTTTCAGAATGTGACTTATCAAAACCGGCTTATCATGGCTTTTATCAAGTTGACACCTTAATCGCAGCCGACACTTCACTCATCATATACCAGGCGCTAAAACCGGAAGCGGTTGTGCGATTGCTTCATATAGCCTTGGTTGAAGATCAAGTAGTGATGATTAAAGCCAAAAAAATTGTTGACAATTTACTGTATAGGTCTGAAGCTAACTTGCTTTATCATACGGACTCACTTTATGAAGTAGATTATGTTCAGGAAACCAAGTTTTTTGACCAGCACCATTTCAGAGCAACCTACACCCTACTTAAGAAAAAATGAGTCGATTTTACGACCTTAATGGCTCACTAATAGCAGAAAGTAGCCCTTTTGCAGGTCCAGAACATCGTGGACTACGCTATGGCGACGGCTTGTTTGAAACCATGCTTTTAATGGATGGTTGCGTCCCTTTGTTTCAACTTCACGAATCAAGATTATCGGAAAGTGCACAAATTTTAGGGTATAAACTGGATTCTGACTTTTTCGAACGACTTCCCAAGAGGATACACCAATTGGTAAACGCTCAGCAAAGCACGGAATATGGTAGGCTGCGACTGAGTATATTTAGAAAAGGAAGCGGAACCTATTTTCCTGAAGAGCAGGAAGTAGAAAGCCTTATGGAGTTTATTCCAATGGCGGCGGGCCAGTTATTACAAATGGCGCCTCACTTGATTATCGATGTATATCCTCATCACCGGAAGCCCATCAACACATTAGGGGGATTAAAAACCTCGAATGCGCTTTTGTATATCCTTGCAGGCGCTTGGGCGAGGGCACAGCAGTTGTCTGATGCTGTAATTCTGAATGAAAAAGGCAGAATATGTGAAACGGTTAATAGCAATTTATTCATCATAAAAAGAGATGAAATATGGACACCGCCTCTAAGCGAAGGCTGTTTAATGGGGGTTATGCGAGCCTATTTGCTGACACTGTTTCGTAAGCTAAACATCACCATAAAAGAAATCCCTCTCGAAATCCATGCACTCGACGAAGCAGATGAAGTATTTCTTACCAATGGTTTTTGGGGAATACAACCCGTGATGGGTTATAAAAAGCTTAGGTATTTTAAGAGAAGCAGCAGTTCTTTAATGGATGCATTAAGGCATCAACTGAAGAATGAGGTAATCAAAGTGAAAGAAGGCCTTTAGACCGGGCTATTATTGGCCCCAGCTTTCAGGATTCGCTCGCCAAGATTCCAATAAAGGAAGTTCAGAAGCATTGAGATATCCTTCCTCCACAGCTACTTGGAGTAAAGTGGAGTAATCACAGAGAGAAATAAGCGGCACTTTCACATTAGAGAAGGCGTTATTTGCTTGCTCAAAACCATAAGTAAAAACACTGGCTACCCCTTTCACCTTAAAGCCTGCGTACTGAAGCGCTTCTACGGCTTTGAGACTGGAACCTCCTGTAGAGATAAGATCTTCTATCACCACCACATAAGCATCTGGTCTGATCAGTCCTTCTACTTGGTTCTTCATTCCGTGATCCTTGGCAGAAGTGCGAACATAAACGAAAGGCAGGCCCAATTGCTCAGCAACTAACACCCCTTGTGGAATGCCGGCCGTAGCAACACCAGCGATAATTTCAGGCTTGCCAAAAGAATCAGAAAGCGCAGCAGCAAGCGATTGCCTGATGAATGTTCTGTACTTTGGAAAAGATAACGTTAAACGGTTATCACAATAGATGGGAGACTTCCAGCCACTCGCCCATTCAAAAGGTTGTTGAGGATTTAACCTTACTGCTTTTAATTCAAGAAGCAGTTTCGCAACTTGTCCCGCAATCTCACTCGTGTAAAGCACACACAAATGTACCCGATTTTTGTTCAAGACAGCCGCATCGACTTCCTGCAACAGGAAGATGAATACTCCGATTTAACCCTTAAGCCTGGAGAATGGACTTTCCAAAAAATATGGGAATGCCTGAATAACAATAGAATACGGATAGCTATGATCTGTCAGGAACCTGTATCAGAATTTTGGAATTTTGCACAAAATTTCATGCCTATCCAGGCAGCTGGTGGTCTAGTTTATACAGAAAGTCGACAACTTCTAATGATAAAACGATTGGGATTTTGGGATTTGCCCAAAGGAAAAATAGACCCTATGGAGACGCCGGCCCAAACAGCCATTCGAGAAATCTCCGAAGAATGCGGGATCCCGGAGTCGGCACTGAAGATTATTCGCTTTTGGGGCAATAGCTTCCATGGTTATCACCTGAAAGGTGTGCCAACCTTGAAACAAAGTTTCTGGTACCAGGTAACATGTTCCTCTATGCTTCCGCTTTCTCCACAAACAGAGGAGGGCATCACCGAGATAGTTTGGGCCGATGTAGCCCAACAACACCTGCTCAAACAACAGGCTTGGCCGGCTATCAATTGGTTACTTTCTCAGTCATAAGGATTTCACGAACCATTATCTTTCGTCATGATTAGAGCTTTAGGAATCACCCTGCTTTTGTGCGGGGTATTTTCAACAAATGCACAAGAAAAGTCAGCAAAAAGCTGGGATGTAAACAATCCTCCTGGTATTTCGCAAACTCTTCGTTTCAATACAAAAACAGGCACTTGGATGAACCTGGATGTAAGTCCGGACGGAAAAACCCTTGTTTTTGACTTGCTTGGAGATATTTATAAACTGCCTATTGAAGGAGGAAAAGCAGAGCGATTGTTGGGCGGAATGGCTTGGGAATGTCAACCTAGATTTAGCCACGACGGCCAGAAAATCGTTTTCACTTCAGACCGTGGTGGAGGCGACAACCTTTGGACCATTCAGCTTCCAAATGGCAAACCAACCCAAGTCACTAAAGAAGATTTCAGATTGCTGAATAATGGTGTTTTTACACCGGATGGCCAGTATCTGATTGCAAGAAAGCACTTCACCAGTACGCGTTCACTTGGAGCTGGAGAACTTTGGATGTATCACCTCAGTGGAGGCTCCGGCATTCAATTGACCAAGCGCAAAAACGATCAACAAGATTTAAACGAACCCTGTTTAAGCCCTGATGGCGTTTTTGTTTACTATTCAGAAGATGTTTATCCTGGGGGCTATTTCCAGTACAACAAAGACCCGAACAGCCAGATTTATGTCATCAAACGCCTCAATCTGAAGACAGGAGAAACTGAAACCGTCACAGGAGGCCCCGGTGGAGCATGCAGGCCACAAATTTCCCGCGATGGAAAAACTCTGGCCTTTGTTCGCAGAGTACGGGAACAGTCGGTGCTGTATTTACACGACTTAGAAAGCGGAAAAGAAAGACCCATCTTCAACCAGCTTAGCAAAGATCAGCAGGAAGCTTGGGCCATCTTCGGCACCTATCCCGGTTTCGCTTGGCATCCTGATGGCATTAGCATCGTCATCTGGGGACAAGGCAAAATCTGGCGAGTTAATACCACCAATGGCCAGCATCAAGAAATTCCATTCGAAGCTGATGTAGAGCAACGCATACAAGAAGCTGTTCGATTCAAGCAAGAAGTTTCTTCACCCACATTTACCGCCAAGGCTATCCGGATGGCTGTCACCTCGCCCGACGAAAAATGGCTGGTTTTTAATGCTGCAGGCCATCTGTATCGCAAAGCTTTGCCTGATGGCAAACCAGAACGTTTGATTAAAGGTACCGCTTTCACTTTTGAACCCTCCTTTTCTACCGACGGCAAGCAACTTTGCTATGTAAGTTGGGACGACGAATCAAGAGGTGCTATTTGGACCATGCCGTTTCCAAATGGCACACCCAAAAAGGTAAATCTTCCTCCCGGACATTATCGCACCCCCTCATTCTCACCCGATGGACAATGGCTGGTGTATGAAAAAGAAGGAGGAAACGACCATATGGGCTATGAGTACAGTAAGGATCCTGGACTTTACCTGGTTGCAGTTTCCAACGGCAAACCAAAAAGAATATCCAAGCAAGGAAGCCAACCGCAGTTTATGGCCCAAGGAGAGCGAATTTTCTTTCGGGTTGACGGAGCAGATAAGCAATACAAAAGTGTGCGCTTAGATGGAGGGGAAGAGCGGACACACTTCACTTCGAAATATGCGCCGGAAGTCAAACTAAGCCCTGACAACCGCTGGATTGCATTCAGTGATTTGCACAAGGCGTGGGTTGCTCCTTTCCCAATTCAAGGAAAAACCATTGAACTAAGTGCGCAAAGTACCGCCTATCCGGTTTCTCTCCTTGCCAAAGATGCAGGTTATAGCCTTCATTGGTCAGCAGATTCAAAAACCGTTTTCTGGACATTGGGAAACCAGTATTTCAGAAACCCGATCAACCGCAGGTTTAAATTTTTACCCGGAGCACCAGATAGTATTCCGGCACCTGATTCCATAGGTTTAGCTATTGGATTATCACTCAACGAGGACTATCCACAAGGCATGCTTGCGCTACAAGGAGCAACCATACTAACTATGGAGGCTGACTCGCTCATCCAAGATGGAACTATCCTCATCGAGGATAACCGAATCAAGGCCATTGGACGTACAGGTAGCGTTACACTTCCAGCCGGCACCAAAATCATCGATGTAAAAGGCCAATACATCATGCCAGGCTTGGTTGACGTTCATGCACATCTCGGCACCTTCCGCGGTGGATTAAGCCCACAAAAACAATGGAGCTATTTTGCTAACCTAGCCTTTGGGGTTACCACCACCCATGACCCTTCTTCCAATTCAGAGATGGTATTTTCTCAGGCAGAAGCCGTGCGGTCGGGACAGATGATTGGACCAAGAATATACTCTACCGGCACCATCCTTTACGGAGCAGAAGGCGACTTTAAAGCACCAATCAACTCCTTAGAGGATGCTATGTCTGCTTTAAGAAGAACCCAAGCTTGGGGAGCGTTTTCGGTTAAAAGCTATAACCAGCCACGACGGGAGCAACGCCAACAAGTGATAGAAGCTGCGCGCAGGCTGAAGATGAACGTAGTTCCGGAAGGAGGGTCATTCTTCTTTCATAACATGAGCATGATCCTCGATGGACATTCAGGAATCGAACACAACATCCCGGTTACGCCACTCGAAAACGACGTCATAAGGCTTTGGGCTGCCAGCAAAACCGGCTATACCCCTACCCTAATTGTTTCCTATGGCGCACTCAATGGAGAAAACTACTGGTATCAGAAAACCAATGTATGGGAACATGAAAGACTCAATAAGTTCACCCCACGAGGACTCCTCGACAGCCGTTCCAGACACCGCAGCATGGCTCCTGACGCCGAATACGAAATCGGATTCAAACAAGTCTCAAAAGACTGTTCCCGTTTACAAAAAGAAGGCGTGAAAGTGAATTTAGGGGCTCATGGTCAACTTCAAGGTTTAGGGGCACATTGGGAATTATGGATGCTGGCAATGGGCGGAATGACTCCTTATGAAGCACTTCGTTCAGCAACCCTTAACGGCGCACATTACATCGGGATGGATCACGAAATTGGCTCGCTAAAAGTTGGCAAGCTCGCTGACCTTGTAGTTCTTGACAAAAACCCGCTCGACACCATCACAAATTCAGAAAGTATTCGATATACCATGGTTAACGGCAAACTTTACGATGCATCAACCCTGAATGAAGTAGGATTGAGAGAGAAAAAACGGACGCCATTTTACTGGGAGCAACCCGGCTATTTACCGGCATTCCCCTGGCATGATGAAGCACACAGCTTCCACCGCTCCTCATGTTCTTGCAGACATTGATTTGAATGGCAATTGACAACACCTCAGGCAGTGCCTCCGGATCGAAAAAACAAGCCAACCGGAGGCACTACCTGAGGCGTTGCCTGTTGGATATCCCAAATGGGATAACTTAATGTTGGAGCAGCCCAACAAAAGCCCATTTCTAAGGCACTAAATCTTTCCTCTAACTTATTCTCATAAGTTTTTAAGAAGTGTGCAGCCAAGGCTTGTTGCTCTTCTAGCTCAGCGGGATGAACTCGTTTACGAAACGACTCTGGAGACTCCGAGCAACGGGAAACCAAATCATCTAAACGACGCATGGCCGCTGAGAACTGTGCGCGCTTTTCACGCTCGGCAGCCTGAAGCGACAAAGTATCATCAGGTGTAAGCATCACCATCAAATGAAGACGCAAGGCAATAAATCTAAACTGCATGACCAACAAATCAGGCATCAACGGAAATGGTGTTAGCTTCATCCATTCTTCTACCAAGCCGCTTCCAACATCTTGCAGTAGTTTAACCCCAGTGGGTGATTCCATAAATCCGGGAGAAGCTGGCGCTTGCAGGTACGTCATAATTTTAACTACCGGAAGTGGCATAGCAAAATCATGGTTATCCAGCGAAAGCTGGATCGGGCATAAAGGGTTTGTTTTCATGGTTGAATAGGTTTGTGTATCGAATTTAGAAGGCGCATTCTTTATTAGAAAAGCCACAAAGAACCTTCAAACACCTTTTTTAAATTGAAAACACCCATTTTCCAAGAGAATCACGCTCTTGAAAAAAAAGGTTAATTCTCGCCAAGTAGCCCTCAATTAAAAATGAAATGCTTGGCAAAATCTTAAAACATTACTCACCACTTTTACGATATAGGAACACAACTTCTTCCAATACCTCATGGCTCAAGCAGACTTCTTTGAACAGGTATATGCGGTAGTAAGGCAAATACCGGAAGGCAGAGCGACCTCTTACGGTGCTATCGCCAAATTCCTAGGCAGCAGTCAATCTGCCAGGATGGTGGGTTGGGCCATGAACGCCGCCCATCAGGTGCACCCTCCTGTACCGGCACACCGGGTAGTCAATAGAAATGGAATGCTCAGTGGAAAAATGCACTTTGGCTCGCCAAACGCCATGGAAGATTTGCTTTTGGCCGAAGGCGTTATCGTAAAAGACGACTGCATTCAAGACTGGAAAAATATCTTTTGGGACCCTGAAAACCTTATCTTAGAAACATCATGACCGGACTTAGCCCCCGCGAACTTCATGCGCTTATCCTTCAGGGAGAAAGTGAGATACTCGATTTCAAGGAAACCATTTCCTCTTCTATCAAAATTGCGAAGACCATGGTTTCTTTTGCAAACACCAAAGGTGGTTGTTTACTTGTTGGCGTTCGAGATAATGGAGCCATCAGAGGAGTCAGCAATCCGGAGGAAGAAATCTACATGCTTCAACTTGCTGCCGAGCATTTCAGCAAACCGGAAATTCCCATTGAAATTGAACAAGTTGAAACTGCTAATGGCAAACTGGTACTCAAAGTGGAAGTTCCTCAGGGTCATGAAAAGCCCTATTTTGCCAAAGGCGATGATCAGCAATGGTGGCCCTATATCCGTGTGCGGGACCAAAGTGTACTTGCCAGCAAAACCACCGTTGAGGTACTTAAAAGAGAAGGCAACGACACCCCCCTCCTGTTGAAGTTTTCATCCAAGGAACAAGCGCTGCTCGACTACCTTCGCCAAAACCCGCGGATTACACTCAAGGAGTTTTGTAAAATGGTGAACATCTCCGAGTGGAGAGCCAGGAAAATGCTAGTAAGCTTGGTGCAAAGCGGATTAATCCGAGTACATACTTACGAGAAAACCGAATTCTACACCCGTTCGTAGTTATGGAGCAGATTGTAATCATCCTGTAACTGGCAATTTAACTTTCCTTCTGTACCTGATGACTGCCAAAATGGCAAACGGCAAAACCTTTGCTAAGGCTTTGTAAAAAATCAGGAATATGACAGAAACTAAAACCGGCTCGATCTCGGTCAATACCGAGAATATCTTTCCCATAATCAAGCGCTCGTTGTATTCTGACCACGACATCTTTCTTCGAGAATTGGTGTCGAATGCGGTAGATGCAACCCAAAAGCTTAAAACTTTAGCCTCTATAGGAGAGTTTAAGGGCGAAACCGGAACCCTTCAGGTGAAGGTCAGTTTCGATGAAACGGCTAAAACCATCACCATCTCCGACAATGGTATTGGGATGACAGCCGACGAAATTGAAAAATACATCACCCAGATTGCCTTTTCCGGTGCGGTGGAGTTCATGGAGAAATACCAGGACAAAACGGCAGAAAATGCCATCATTGGTCAATTTGGTCTCGGGTTCTATTCTGCCTTCATTGTAGCGAAACAAGTAGAAATTCAAAGCTTAAGCTTCCGCGAAGGTGCGGCTCCTGCTCATTGGTTTTGTGAAGGCAGCACCTCATTTACGCTGGGCCCCGGAACCCGAACCGAAAGAGGAACTGACATCATCCTTCACCTGAGCGAAGACGAAGAAGATTTCAGCAAACCGGCAAGAATCAAGGAAGTCCTCAACAAATACTGCAAATTCTTGCCCGTTGAAGTGGTGTTTGAAGAGCAAGTTATCAACGATACCAACCCGCTTTGGACGAAGAAGCCTTCGGAATTGAATGAAGAAGACTACCTGAAGTTCTACGAAACACTTTATCCATTCTCAGAAAAACCACTTTTCTGGATTCATTTGAATGTAGATTATCCTTTCAACCTTACCGGAGTTCTTTACTTCCCGAAGATTAAGGAACAATTCGAGATTCAGAAAAACAAGATTCAACTGTACTGCAATCAAGTCTTTATTACCGATAATGTAGGGGAAATTGTACCGGATTTCTTACAGCTGTTGCACGGGGTAATTGATTCTCCGGATATTCCACTTAACGTTTCCCGCTCTGCTTTGCAAACTGATGCGAATGTTCGGAAAATCAATGCGCACATAACTAAAAAAGTCGCCGATAAACTGTCGGAAATCTTCAAAAACGACCGTACCCAATATGAAGAGAAATGGCCAAGCCTAGAAGTCTTTGTTAAATACGGCATGTTAAGTGATGAGAAGTTTTACGAAAAAGCCAAAGATTTCTGCTTAGTACAAAATACCAAAGGAGAATATCACACGCTCGACGATTACCAAAACCTCATTGCTCCTATTCAAACTGATAAGAATAATAAGGTTATCGCGCTATATACTGATGATGCACAACGCCAGCATGGTTATGTAAGTGCAGTTGAAGCAAAAGGCTACGACGTACTGAAACTCGGACACGTCATCGATCCGCACTTCATCAGCCAATTGGAAATGAAGCGAGAAAACTTTCAGTTGAAGCGTGTTGATTCAGAAGTAACCGACAAACTCATTGAAAAAGAAGAGCACCGCGAATCGTTGCTTACGGAATCTGAAACACAAACCGTAAAAGACAGCTTCGCTCCAATTACAGAAGGCCAAGCATACGACGTACAAGTGGAAGCACTCAGCCAAGATGACCTTCCGGTAGTCCTCACCCGTTCGGAGTTTATGCGAAGAATGAAAGAGCAAGCACGTACTGGCGGAGGCATGTTTGGCATGGGCGACTTCCCAGAACGCTTTAACCTGGTAATAAATAGCGGACATCCCTACGTAAAAACGATGGCAAATGCAGGAGAGGAAGAGCGGCAAAATATGGCTCAGAAGGCGCTGGACCTCGCTTTATTGTCACAGGGACTCCTTCAAGGCGAAGCCCTCACCCGATTTATTCGTCAATCTGTGAAAATAAATTGAGGTGTACTCGGAATAATGAAGTACCTTGTAGGCTCTAATTCCTAGTAACGTGAACCTTTTTATTGGCAATCTCGACTATTCAGTCCGGGAAGCCCAGCTCGAAGAGCTGTTCTCAGAATGCGGTGAAGTATCTTCCTGCAAAGTAGTGATCGACAAAATGACTGACCGCAGCCGCGGCTTTGCTTTCGTAGAGATGGCAGATGATGACCAAGGCCGCAAAGCCATTGATACCCTCAATGGCCGCATGCTGAAGTCTCGTGCTATCAATGTGTCCGAAGCGCGTCCTCGTGAAGAGCGTCCGGCACGCGAAGGCGGCTTCCGCTCTCGCCGCGACTGATTTTAAATCACTGACTACCAAGCCCCGTCCAAAAGACGGGGCTTTTTTTTGGTTCTTGGCTTGCCTGTAGGCTTCAATCTGAATGATGCAGCTAACCGTTCCCGAAGTATTTATTGCCGGTTTGCCGTTTATCCATCGATGATGCCGCTCACGTTTTTAGTACTATGCAATACACGGTTCCTTTCATACGTTTGTACCAGACTAAACCATTTACCTTGCCATGAACAGTGAAAACACCGCCATACAAATGCGCAAGGGGATACTTGAATATTGCATCCTCTTAATCATTTCTCGGGGAGAGGTATATGCATCTGATTTACTCGACGAACTGAAGGCCGCCCGCATGCTAGTGGTAGAAGGCACGTTATATCCGTTGTTAAACAGGCTGCATCGGGCGGGAACACTCAGTTATACCTGGAAAGAATCCCCTTCCGGCCCACCTCGAAAGTACTACTCTCTCACCCCTCCGGGGCGACATTTCCTCGACGAATTAACCTCCACCTGGAACGATATCGACTCTTCCATTCGGCTGATTATGGCCCAAAAAACCAAGAACGATGAACAAAACGCATAACATCAATCTAGCTGGCATGGTCTTCACCATCGATGAGCTGGCCTATGCACTATTAGCAGAATATCTCGAGTCTGTCAAGCTATACTTTGCGCGATATGAAGATAGCCGGGAAATAGTATCTGACATAGAAAATCGAATTGCAGAAAAACTGCGTGCACTGCTAGACCGCAACGACCGACAGGTAGTGATGGAGGAAGACATTCAAGCAGTCATTACCGAGATGGGAACAGCCCGCGACTTCGAAGCATTCGATGAAGAACCGCCTTCTACCCATGAACCTTTCTTCGAAACTCCACCCAATGCTGCTACGCCAGAGGAAGAATTCAGGCCTCACCTGCGATTAACCCGCCTTCGCAAAAATCATCTTCTTGGTGGTGTTTCTTCCGGGCTTTCAAGTTACTTAAGCACCGAAGTTTGGATTATTCGCCTCATATTTCTTATCACTGCTTTCCTTTTTGGCACCGGACTACTCGCCTATCTTGCCCTTTGGATTTCTCTTCCTGACGGAGAAAAAATACCAGAATCTCAACGCATAATTGGAGTGGAAAGAAGTCAGAAACTCTATAGAAATGCCGACGACATGGTGCTTGGTGGAGTTGCGAGTGGATTGGCCGCTTACTTCTCTATCGATCCGGTGATCATTAGACTGTTGTTTTTCATCAGTTTACTTAGCGGCGGCATTGGCCTTGTTATTTATGGCTTGCTTTGGCTCAGCCTGCCTAAAGCCAAAACGCTGGTAGAACGGGTTGAAATGAAAGGCCAAAAAGCGAATTTGGAAAACATCGAGGCCGAGGTTCGCAGTCAACAAGCAACGCACGAAGACCAGGAACGCCCTATTCTCATCAAAATCATCACGTTCCCAATCAACGTGCTTGAAGTGATCTTGCGTTGGATCAGCCAAAACATGGGTGGGTTGTTCAAAGGCGGATTTCAGCTGGTCAAACTGGCATTAGGATTATTTCTTACTGCTTTTGGAGGAATACTTACATTAGTTTGTATCGTTTGCTTGGGTGCCATTTTTATGTTCACCTCAGGCATTATTAATGGGGGTAATTTACCTGAAGATGTGAGAAACTTTTCAGGATCTGGCTCCTATGACGCTTTTATTGCCGTTTGTGCATTTGCGGTTTTTACGATACCCTTTTTACTCATAGGCGTTACCGGATTTCGCATGATTACGGATAAGAAAATCATTGGAGCAGGCTATGGAAAATGGATGCTATTCAGCTGGGTGATTATGCTGATTCTTACCATCTTCAACCTTTTTTACATGGTTAATGCATTTAGCAAAGAAGGACGTGATGTTCGATTGGCCACCTTCACCTATCCCAAAAAAGGAGTATTAAAAATCAACCTGCCTGAATATATGGACGGAGGATACCAAGCGTTTAGTTTTAAGGTTAGTCCAATAAACGACACCTCCATTAAAGTAGAACAAACCCGTATATCCCGCGGAAAAAGTTCCGAACAAGCTGCTCAGTATGCGCGATTTGTAACTCAGAAAATCACTTATCAGGACTCCTTGATGAGTTTTGAACCTTCACTCCGTCAAAAAGGACTGAACACCTTTCGGGCCGCCGAGATGAAAACAAAAATCATGATTCCTTATGACAAAAAATTCAGCCTAAGTGAGCGAGTTATACAGCATTTAAGCGGGGAAAACATCATTGACACCTTCTACAACCATGAATTGACAGATAAGGTACTGATTTTCGCTTCTGATGGTGTTAAATGTTTGAATTGCGAACCCTCTCAATTGCTCAAAGACAGAGCCGAAGAAGAGGCAAGAAGACTGGAAGAAGAAAAAGGCAAAGAGCAATAAGCGACTGAATCCGTTAGCTTTGCGTCTCGCCAAATTATTATGACGGAAAAGACGCCAATCAGCCAGGATTTTGATTCCCTTTCAGTGTTTGAGTTCCTCTGGAAATGGAAAAGTCAAATTGCCATTGTCTGTGTGGCAGCCGCTGCGGCGGCTGCACTTTTTTCTTCACCGCTATTCATTAAGCCGAAATATCGGTCTTCTGTTATCTTCTACCCTTCCACCACCAACTCTATCTCCAAAGCGCTCCTTAATAATGGAGGCGTTGATCAGGATCCTTTAGCGTTTGGTGCTGAAGAACATGCTGAACAGCTTATTCAAATACTGCAGAGCGATGTCATCAGAGAAGAAATTGTTAGGAAGTTCGACTTGATGAAACATTATGACATCGACGAAAATTCTACTTATCGAAATGCACAACTAATACGAGAATACGAAAACAACATCATCTTCAAACGAACCGAATACATGTCGGTGGTGATTGAGGTGCTGGATACTGACCCCAAACTTGCAGCTGAAATTGCCAACGAAATTGGACGTCTGTTGGACTTAACCAAGAATAAAATTCAGAAGGAAAAAGCAGAAAAATCATACGGAATTGTGACTCAGCAATACGTTCAGAAGCAGCGGGAAATAGAAAAACTCAACGACTCGCTGAACTTTTTCCGCTCTTTGGGTCTATTTGATTACCAGCTTCAGACTGAGTACATGACCAAAGAGCTTATCCAGGCAACTGCGGTAGAAAGCAATGAAACTGCTCGTTTGGAAGTGCTAAGAGGCTCTAACATCGCCGAAACAGACACTGCTATTATTAATTCGCGGGCAAGATTAGCAGGTGCTCGCCAAACGCTTAAAGCACTTGGCTTCAAACAGGAACAACTTGCCAAATATGGCGGTGCTTTCAATTCTGTGAGAGCCCAGCTAGACGAAGAGTTGGTTGAGTTGAACCGCTTGCTTAACCTTTACCAAAAAGCAAAAGTAGATGCTACCGAAGTGCTTCCTGTGAAGTTTGTTGTAAACTTCGCTAAACCAGCTGAGAAAAAAGCTTACCCGATTAGGTGGTTGATTGTTCTGCTTTCAACAATTGGATCATTTCTTCTTAGCATTGTGGTGCTAGTTTCACTAGAAAACTACCGTTTTCTTAAGCAAAAGCAGGCTTTAAACGCTTAACGGTGACCGCCGTCAATAAGAAGATTTTCTGGATTACCGGATTGGGCTTTGGATTGCTCAATGGGTTACTGATTGCCAAGGAATTGTACATCTTTCCCTTAATTTCAGCCGGATTGCTCCTTACCTACTTGGCTTTCTTTAATCTAGAGTTTCTCTTTTTCTTAATAACTTTTGTCACTCCTCTCTCTATCTTATTCGATTACAAAGAGTTAGGTGTTTCATTTACTTTACCTACAGAGCCTATCCTTTTTGGACTGATGATTTTCTACTGGTTGAAGGTCATCATCTCCGGGCATATTGAACGGAAGCTGCTTCTCCATCCACTTACCGTTTTCATCGGCTTGCATTTAGCTTGGATGGGGCTAACCATCATCAGCAGTAGTGACCCGCTAGTCTCCTTCAAGTTTTTCCTCTCCAATTTCTGGTTCGTCACCGTCTTTTATATGATTGGAGCGGAAGTATTCAAAAAACGGGATAACATTCAAAAGTTCTTCTGGGTTTACATCACGCCGCTAGCATTCGTTTGTTTATACACTTTGGTTCGTCATGCGAGTTATTTTTTCTCTCACATGGTATCGAGCGAAGTCATGCAACCCTTCATTGAAAATCACGCCATTTATGGTGCGGTACTCGCAATTATACTTTGTTTTCTAGCCGTTTATCTTTTTCAGATCAGGCTTTTTAGCCAGAAACCATTATTAATCATCATCGTAGGAATCCTCTTTATTCATTTCGGGATTGCGATGATTTTCTCTTACACAAGAGCCGCATGGTTAAGTTTAGCCGCAGCAGCAGGATTCTTTGTACTATTAAGGCTGAAGGTCAACTTTTTCAGCTTGATTTTCATGATGACCACATTGCTTTTAGGATTTATCATTTTTCAGGATAGAATTCTTTTGGAACTGAAGCAAAACGAAACTGATTCATCCACCAAGCTAGATAAACACGTTCAATCAATCTCTAACATTAAAACCGACGCATCCAACCTGGAAAGACTTAATCGCTGGGCTTGTGCGTTGCGAATGTTCAAAGAGCGCCCGTTTTTAGGTTGGGGACCAGGCACATACCCCAAAAAATATGCGCCATTTCAGAAGCCGCATGAAAAAACCATTATAAGCACCAATGCTGGAGATGTTGGCGGCGTACATAGCGAATACCTTGGTCCATTAGTGGAAACCGGTGTTCCGGGTTTCCTAATTTTTATTGCCATGGTTCTCACCATTTTAAGAAGAGGGATGAGGCTAATTTTAGAAGGGAAAAATGCCGGCACTCGCTTTACTGCGTTGTATCTTCTATTAGGGCTTATAACTTATCTCAGCCATGGATTCCTCAACAACTACTTAGATATTGACAAAACCGCCTCGCTCTTTTGGGCCTCACTTGGCGGCATTGCCGCATTAGACATCTACCACGATAAAGAGGATCAAAAGAATGACGCTAAAGAAATCCGCTAACTATTCCAATGCACAGTAAGAATACTGAGGTCGTCCTCATGTCGGTCCGACAGCGTTAATTTCATCAATTCATCCAACAGCCGATTGTTAAAGACTTCGGCATGGGTGATTTCACAGGTAGGATCAAGTAAAGGCAACCAATCCGTAACCTGAACAACTTGGTCTTGAAGGTTTGTAGCTTCTGACAAACCATCTGAATATAGACAGAAACGAACGGGGGGCTTAATCAAACGCTCTTGCGGCTGAATGAAAGGCAGCTCTTCAAAACATCCAAGTAAAGTGGTACCACCTGAAAGTTCTTCTACGCCATCAGGAGTTTGAAGCATTGGAGGAACTGTTCCGGCATTGATGTATCGCAAACAACCTGTTTTCAGCGATAGTGTGGCGATAAACAGCGTAACAAAACGATCTCCATTGGTAGCCTTATAAAAACGCGCGTTCAATTCTCTCACCAATTCCTCAAGGTCGTGCGCTACAGGAACTAAGGCGTGAAGATGCGCCTGCAAATTGGCACGCAACAAGGCGGCGGGCAAACCTTTTCCACTCACATCTCCCAACAGAAACAACCATTCTCCTTCCCGAAGTGGAAGAATATCCGCATAGTCTCCAGTAAGTATAGACTTGGGTTTCATGTGCAATGCGGCAGAAAATTCCGGCATCTGCGGTAGGCTTGGCGTTACCATAACCTGTTGAATTTGGCTGGCTAACTCAAGTTCCCGATTTAAAATTCTGCGTTCCTCCTGCTGCTTCAGCATTTCACGGCTGTAAAGGCCTACAACCAGCATATTCGTTATGCCTTGCAAATGAGAAACCGAATATTCAGAGGAAGGAATTTGGTAAAGCAACCTGGCTAACATCAAGTTATGATGTTTGATGGTAAGCAAGTGCGTGTAGGGTTCAAGATTAACAGGCTGAAAGTCTGAAACCGCAGGATGTGCTGATAAATCAGTTTCCGGACAATTACTACCTCTACCGATTTTACACCATTGATGACCATTATGATAACTCAGGCAGAATACAGAAACCTGAAACAAATCCTCCAATATGTAAGCATAAAGATCCGTAAGAACTTTCTCCGAGAAATTCTGACCCAAGGCTTGTGCTAACTGAACAACGCCATCTAACCTCGCTGCATAGTCAGACATGCAACCAAAGTAACCCTTTGCGGGTGTTTAAGAAGGAGGAAGTTTCAAATTGATTCATATCGAAGGGAACTACACGTACAAATGAATGATGTTCCTCTTCATACATCAACTGATCTACCAGCTCTTCGTTGATGAGTCCGGCCAAGGCATCCTTCAACTCAAGTTCAGAAAGGGCGGTTCTTTCTAATAGTTCTGCCCAAGCTGTGAGGAAGTATAACTCATCCATTACCTGAATTTTAAGCTCTTCGGTCATTGAAGTTTTCTGCCTTTCCATTGAAACGATATAAAGTTACCTGCTAACCCCGCGATAAGTACGTAAGGAAGATAAAAGAGTTGTACAATTGGCAACCATTTCCAATCCTGATTCAACTGATAAAAAGCTGAAGGCGCCCAAAGAAAAACGCTGTCTGCCACCCATTTAATGAACCACATACTAAATGCAAGTTCCCACTTACCTTGAAGCATCAGCGCAAATACACCTGCTAAATAAAGCCAAACCATCGCTAAAATCGCAGTGATATCCTTTCGTTTATAGCTTCCGCTTTTACTAATCCATCGTAGGCGCTGATGCATAAATGCTGAAAAGTTTTTGCAAGCTTCCGTTTCTACAAGCGCCTTACGATTCAAACAAAAAGACAAAGAAAAGCCAGCTTCATTCAATTGGTGCAAGAGTAAATCATCGTCTCCACTTGCACGATGCTTATGTGCCTCAAATCCTCCTGTTGCTATCCAGCAAGATTTGCGATACATCAGGTTAGCACCATTAGCGATAACAGGCTGCTTCAAAGCCAGACAAGCGCCACCAATGGCATTTAAACTCATGAATTCTAGCGACTGCAAACGCTGAAACCAATGGCTACCCGTCAGTTTTACCGGACCTGAAACTAAATCTGACTGATTAAGATATGCTGTCGCAACCATAGTTTGCAACCAATCCGATCCAAAAAGACAATCGGCATCCGTACAAGCAATCCATTCATGGCTAGACGAATGAATGCCCAAGGTTAAAGCAGCTTTCTTTCCTGTTGCATCTGAAGAAGTTTGCAGCAGTTTCCAATTAGGATGTCTGTTAGTTTGCTTTGAAAGCCAAGCATAACCGTCGTCCTCGCTTTGGTCATCAATCCAAAAGACTTCTAGGGTCAAACCTGAAAGGTTGAGTCTTTCTATTGCTTCCACTAAACGAGGAAGGTTTTGCCGTTCATTCCTAAATGGAATAACAAGCGAAACTCCAACTGACTTACCCAAATGAGGTGAAGCAAGGGGTTGATGCTGATGTAACAACTTCCATCCACGCATAAACCAGAAAACCAGCCATGCGTATCCAACAGAAAACGCTAACGTTACGACTTCCAGAACCATAGCCAGCCAAATATCAATCCAAGAATTGCTGGAATGATAAGATTGAAAAACCAAAGGAGAAATGCCCAAGCAACTAGTTGACTTTCATGATCGAGGAAAGGAGTGAAAACCCAAATCATCACGGAAGAGCGAAATCCAATTTCCAGCAATGGCAGAACCGGTAAAATAAATTGAAGAGAAAAAGACAATAGAATGAGTGGCAGAAACTTAAACAAAGAAAGGTGTAAAAAGGAAGGGGTGAATTGAATAGCCAACCAAAGTACAAATCCATACATAGCATATCGAATAGCAGCCAAATAAAGCAATGAAAATCCTCCGGGAGGAAACACAATGTAAGACAACCATTTACTTGAAGCATATCGCTTTGAACCAAGTAAAAAGGACGCCAAAATTAAACTGACAAAGCCTAGACTAAACCAAAAAATCGGAGATTCTCCCAGAAATATTTGCCTGATTGCATAACAAAAAAGCCCTAAATGCCAGATGGCAGACCACTGCCAAAAAGTAGCTTGTGATACGAGCTTCCATCGTTCCTCTGATTTACTCTCCGGCAGTTGCAAAACCCTAGAAGCAATAGCACCTGAGCCGCCAGGCAAAAAAACCGAGACTGTTAAACCCATACCAACTGCACGAATGGCATGAATTAATCTAAATTGAGGATCAGCAACTTGCTTTTTCCACCGAAATGCTTCCAAGCATAGGCCTACAAAACTTCCAAAAAGCATTAATAATAGGGAGACCCATGAAGTCATCTTCAATTGATGGGATACCTCCTTCCAGTTAATTTCCCGGGCTAAATAAATCAGAAAGGCCAAGGCAATTGCAATCTTTAAACCTATTAATGCCAGTATCTTTAAGCGACCCTTCATTTCGCACGCAAGTTGGCACAAATTTCTTCAGAACGCATCATTCTTGGCATAGACCCAGGCACAACCCATATGGGGTATGCCTTGATTGAAATTATTGGAAAAAAGTGTAATGTGCTCACTATAGGCACTTTGCATTTAAACAAGGTAATTGGCCAAGCCAATAAACTGAAACGAATTTTTGAAAAAGTTCTATCACTGATTGAAGAATATCACCCAGATGAATTAGCTATTGAAGCGCCATTCTTTGGCAAGAATGTTCAATCCATGCTAAAACTTGGCAGAGCTCAAGGTGTAGCTATGGCGGCGGCTTTGTACCGGCAAATTCCCTTAACAGAATATCAACCTACCCAAGTAAAACTAGCCATTACGGGTAATGGACAAGCCTCCAAAGAGCAAGTTGCAGCTATGTTGGTTCATATACTAGGTCAAAAATTTGACGAAGAGAAACTAGATGCAACAGATGCACTTGCCGTTGCCATGTGTCACCATCTAAAACAACAACTGCCACTAGGCGCACAAAAAGGCGTTAGTGGCAGTGGTTGGAGTGCCTTCATAAAAGACAATCCGGATAGGCTAAAATAGGCCTATAAATTCAAGGCTATAGCCTCGGCAATTTGACTCATTTCCTCTGATGAAAGTTGGAGTTTAGGACGAGAAAAATCCAAATCAGAAGTAGAATTCATGGGCACCAAGTGTAGATGCGCATGAGGAACTTCAAACCCTAAAACAGCCTGTCCAACTCTTTTACAGTTGGTAACCTGTTTCATAGAACGTGCAATACGTGCAGCAAAAATCTGAAGTTCTCCTAAACGATGATCGGATAAATCGAAAAAGTAATCTACTTCCTCTTTAGGCACCACCAAAGTATGGCCTTTAGCTAAAGGGTTAATATCTAAAAAGGCATAGAAATGCTCAGATTCTGCAACGGTGTAAGAAGGAATCTCACCAACGATAATCTTAGAGAAGATCGACGCCATTTATGCAGTGATATCTAAAATTTCAAAGCGCATTTTACCGGAAGGAACAGCAATTTCAGCGACATCGCCAACTTTGCAACCTAAAAACCCCTTACCAATAGGAGAACCAATAGAAATCTTACCCTTTTTCAAATCAGCTTCCTTCTCAGAAACCAAATGGTAAATCATTTCGGTACTATTGAGAAGATTTCTGACTTTAACCTTAGTATGAACCGTCACTTTGGAAGTGTCTATTTTAGATTCATCAAGGATACGAGCATTGGCAATAAGCGTTTCGAGTTTGGCAATTTCCATCTCAAGCAGACCTTGTGCCTCCTTCGCTGCATCATATTCTGCGTTTTCAGAAAGATCACCCTTTTCACGTGCCTCCTGAATTGCTCGAGCCATTTCTGCTCTTCCCTTTGTCTTTTTTTCGGTTAACTCGGCCTTCAATTTATCAAGACCTTCTTTTGTAAAATACGATACGCTCATCCTAAACTTGATTAAAAAACAAGGAACGCCCTTTTAAGGGGGCGTTCCGCGTACAAAGATAGAGAATTAAATCAGAGGGTAATGCGTGCTCCGATACCGTAGGTTCCGTTAAATGGATCTGTATGTCTCCAAGAAAAGTCTAACCCAAACTTGCCACCTTTATCGTTGAATGGAATATCAACTGAAAAGCCAGCAGCATATCCCGTAAAAGCAGTAGCACGTGTTACACGATCATTGATTCCCTTTTCATAGTTGTAACCACCACGAAGAGCGAACCAAGATCCGAAGTTATATTCCAATCCAATACCAAACTGGTCATTAGTAAAGGAGTTAGAGGTGAAATTACCTGCAACTACTAACTTTTGAAGTTTAGTAAATGGAATGTCATACTGAATACCAATATTCATCAGCGAAGGAATTTCAAAACGTTCAGCACGCTGAGACATGGTCAAACTCAAGCTTGAATTCTCAGGAGTAGCACGTCCGGAAAGACCATCACCAGCGAATCGCATTGGTGTTCCAACGTTGCGAATTGCAATACCAAATTTTAAACGATCGTCTTTACCGGTAACGTATTGGATACCCGCATCAAAGGCAACTCCTTCGGAGCTTACCTCTGCAGTTGACTGAGAAATAAGACGAACAGTTACACCACCATAGATACGGTTAGAAAAAGTTCTAGCATAAGATAATCCCATGTTAACCAAAGAAGGGGAGTAGAATCCAATTCCACCATCTGGGTTGTTCATATTGGTGATTTCGATATCACCCATATTCATGGACATTAAACTAAAACCAATAACACTTGATTCGCCAATTCTTTGAGCGATACCAGCAGCGTTCAAACTTATTCCACTTCCTTCTAACCAGTTCGTACGAACCAATTGAATTTCAGTGTTTTTTACGAAAGCAAGTCCAGCTACGTTGAAGCGTTCAGCCTCAATACCGCGGATACCCGCGGTATTGACGCCATACCAGCCAGAACTTCTGGACCAAGGATTAATGAGGAGTTCCGTTGCTCCGGCCTGACCAACACGGTCAGGGTTTCCGGCAAAGGAAGGAATCACCATCCCAGACAGAACTGCACCGAAAAGGAGGTGTTTCAGATTTTTGATTGTCATCATAGGGCTGTCTGTGAAGGTTGATTAGAAGGTATCAAGGTCAATAGGTCTCACAACACCGAACCATTTAACGGTTTTCTCACCGATACCTGGAGCATTAATATGGAAGATGTAGGCGCCAGAAGCGATAGGCACTCGCTTAGCGTTCAATAAATCCCAATCGATGCTTGTGGTTTCATCGTCTTTAGTAAGTACTCGAACTAAAGCACCGGAAGATGTGAAAATAGATACAGTACAACGACGTGGCAGGTTAGTAATTTTCACACGGTTGTCAATCTGGCTATTTTCATAACCTGATACTGAGTAGAATGGATTAGGAACAACCCTGATGATATCAAGTGCTCGTACTGCTGTAGGACGATCGAAGGTCTTTGGAGCAAAAGGAGTAGTGTTGATTTCATACAACGGATTGTTGTTATTCAAGGCAGGAGTTTGAGTAGCAAAAGCGGTGTAGCGCTTAGCTACACGAAGGTTTACTGTCAAGTCTGTAGTCAACAATTGCTGACCGGGAGTTGCAAATGGAACACTAACCCAAGCCACATTATTGTAGAGTTGTTTAACAACTGCAGAACCTTGCGTACCTGAGAATGGAGCACCTGTACCTGCGCCAGCAAATAAGAATCGCTTCAAGAATGCACCCTCATCGTACCTAGACTTCATTACGTAGATGTAATGACGTCCACCAATTGGAAGAGTCCCTGTGCGGTTATCGAAAATGGTTGAAGTTGGATTCCAAAGCATGTCTCTACCACGTTCGCCAGAGAATTCAGATGCTTCACCAAAACAGATGTTCAAACGTTCACCGGTTTCCATGTTGATGGCATAGCCAGGGAACCACCCTTGGCCGATATCATTAGGATCAGAAAGCACAGCACCTTCTTTATCGACTGAGCGACCAAGGCGTACACGACCTTTTGATTGGCCTCCTTCTGAGTTTAGCGGGTCACTTCCCATTTCTAACACCCAGCCTCTCGTCCAGTTTGCTTTGTTAGGGGTGAACACAATTTTCACCGAAGGAATATCACCCAAAGTCAAATCTGTTTGAGAAAGCGGAGCAGGGAAGCTAGGAAGTAATGAGCTTAAGGTAGGGTCTTGAGAATTTCTTCTTACAAAACGCATCGCTGACCAAGTACCATTAAGAATACCACTGAAATAGTTCTTGTCGTCACCGCTAAGTGCACCTGTACCCGCACCATCTGGACCAGTAAGAATCCAGTCGAAGTTTGGACTATCACCTAGGAATTGAAGCCACTGGTTGGTATTATCAGCAAAAGCGAAATCAGAGAGCAATACGCCGTTTCTGTTATCATCTGGTGCTAAACCTGGATCAACTGCATTCAATATCGAAACAGAGATTCCGTAGCTCTTGAAAGTGCTGGTAAGTTCGTACATTCCTACTACCTGCTCAGAATTAGTGGAGATAGTGGTATCACTAAACACCGTGTCTTGGTCAGCAGTACCCGGGTTTAGAATCAACATCCAACGTGAATTATTGCTGATGGTATCCACTGTTGGGTTGCCAGGATTGTAAAGACGCAGCCAATGTTTACCAGGAATCACCAATTTAGGATCAACAATCTTCACATTTACAGGACCAAAACCTGGTTTGTAAACTGGGAAGAGGGCACGATTATCTGGGCTTGCAAGAATTTCTGAGATGGTAGAATCTGATAGGTCAAGAAGTTGATATCCATTACCGGTACCTTCTACACGACGAACGATTGGAGCATCGCCATAAGTAGAGTTAAGAATTAAACCATCTTTTTCAGGCGTATTGATGTGAGGAACACCAGTGTAAACAGAAATGTTGTTACGACCTGCAAAGAATGGAACAGCCTGTCCTTCCAAAGTAATTGGATTGTACTCTTTGTAGTTGTTGTATGAATAGGCAACAGCCATGTAGTAGTACTTCTTATGGTTAATCAAGATGTCGTTTCCAGTAGCAAACGCATCACGATTAAGGCGGAAGGTGGTTTTTACTCCTTGATCAGCACCATCAACTTCGATACGTGGGATAGGTTTATCCAAATCAGGATCGATGTAGTAGTTAATCAAACGATTCACACCGTCTTTAATATCACACTGGAATACAATTCTTGCACGGCTTGCGTCGCGAAGTTCACCAGTTGAAACATTAGGGCCAGACAATTGATAAACAATGAATCCTTGGAACTTGTAGCTAGCCGAATCAAGTTGTGCAGGAGTTGGATTAAAACCATAAACTGCTTTGATGATTGGGTCAACTTCTTTGTACTTCAATCCGAAGTTATTGGAGGTAGGTTTGTAGGTCAAAGTAAAAATCAACTGACGGTCCATCTCTGTGATATTCATATCAGGAGCATCTGGACCATTAAGTGTTTGGAAACAGTTATCAAACAGCGCTTGAGCTTTAGAATCTGCACGAAGAAGCTGATTGAAAGAGCCTGTAGCACCGCCTGAAGAGGCACGTGCCCAAACAATACCGATGGTGATGTAGTTAACAGCACCCGGTTCCAAAGTAAATGGACCACCTGATTGAACAAAACGACGGTCAGCGGGTGCATTAGCAGCAGCTCCAGTACCAGGGAAAAGTTCTGTCCATGCAAATGGTACAGTACGCGGATTTTGAGCAGTACCACCAATTGACCAACCATACTGGAAGTCAGAGGCACCAGGGAACATCATGTCAGCCTCAAATACAGTAGAGCCTGTTGAACCTGGATAACCGTTTCCACCATAAACCATGCGGTTTCCATCTTTCCAGAAACCTGTCATGTAGTTATAGGCATGAACCGCAGTAGAAGGGTTACCGATAGGTGAAGCGTCATTGTTGAAGTAGAGAAACTTCGTCATGATACAACGCTCTGTTTTCCCGATACCATCACAAACAAACGTATCAATTTCATCTACACGACCATCACGGTCATTGTCTAAGCCGTCATTAGAGTCAGAGAAAGGTCCTTCAAAGAAGTCACATCCCACGGAGGGAGGATTGTCACCATAACCTTGAATACCTTCGTCACTGTTATCACCGTTGTAACAAATACCTAAACCACGAGGAACGTCACAACCCACAAAATCGTCAGCAGCATTTCCAAGGTCAGGGTCAACCCATTGGGCCATGAAACATGAATCTAAACGAAGGGTAGAACGGTTAATGATAGTGTGGAAATAAAAGGTCATGTTATTCAACTCATCGTTAGAAGCATACGCAAACGACTGAGTTTGAATTTCCATACCAATCTGAGAAGCACCAGAGCCAGAAACATTACCACGGTCATTGATTACATTCCAGATGGATTGATCACCATTAATTCTTGGATAGTCACCCAAAGCTGGTTCGTAAACGTTAGGGTCACCACCAACATTCACGAATGGAGCAAGTGTTGGTGCTTGTCCTTGGCTTAAATCGCCATTGGCTGGCCAATCCAAGAAGACTTGAGGAGGAACATAACCAGGAGCTAAACTAGTTTGACCACCAGGAGCAATAATGGTATTAGAACGGTGAGTTTCTACCATTGAACGCTCAACTTTCCAGTGCTTATCGAAGGTTAAGCAACTGGATGCATTGGTGGTTGCATTATTCACATTCAAAGGGCCAGGCCAGTACCCAATACCAAGCACAGTACTTTGCCGATAAGTTTGGGCGGCAACTCGAAGAGTACCGGAGGTAAATCCTCCAATCCAAACGGCACCTGCAAAAAGTGAACTAAGTCGAGGTTGGGTTGGGTCCGTAACTTTTGGAATTTCATAACGGCCAAGACCGGATGAACCCTGATCCCACCAATAATCACCACCGCCGAGAATTAATGCCCTAACGTTGTTGACGTCTAGGAAAACTCTAGAGGTAGAAGGAGAACAGTTTGCGGCTCCACGCAATGCAGCTGCGCCTGGCAGTGTTCGCGCAGAGGCCGATAAATCTTCACGAGCCGAAGCCTGAACGTAAGCCAGGGCTACCAGCGCTAGAGATAAAAGGTATCGCTTCATGTATCGCATGTGTTTTTTATCAGAAGGTGAATCTTACGCCAATACGTGCTCTGCGTGGAAGTGCAAAGTTGTCCGGATTCTGCATTGACACTGTGTATAGGTCAATGAATGAAGCAGGATCCAACGTTCCGTTAAGCTGTTGAGCTCCAAGGTTAGAAGTAAGGAAGCCATCATCCATTGGATCCCCGGTATAGCGGTAAACACCCAATACGTTGCGGATATCAAACAGGTTAAGCACCTGGAGATAAACGTTAACGGTGGCCATTTTTGGACGATCTCCGGTTCCTTTACCGATTTTGAAATCGATGTCTTTGTCAACACGTAGGTTAACACGCAATTGCCATGGAAGACGAGAACCGTTCAAAGTACCTTTCAGGGTTGTACGACCATCGATACCGCCTGCTACGTCTCCATCAGGAGTAACGAAGGTTTGACGTGAGAATGGAGTTCCAGAAATAGCGTTTGCAACAAAGTTGAAACCTACGTTCTGAAGCACTGGAATTCCAAATGGGCGTGGACCATTGTAGTTTTTACCCTTTCCGAAACGGAAGTCGAAGGTTCCTACCAAACGGTGGCGAGCATCGAAGTTTAAAGGAAGTGGTGTACGTAAGTTGTCGATACCTGCTTGAATAATGTTAGCAGCTTGCTCTGGAGCAGAGCCAGTACCATCAGCAAACTGAAGGGTATAGGAACCGTTGAAACGAATGTTTCCTGAACGACGCAAATCGTACGCAATGGTTAATCCTTTTACCGTACCGAAGTCAATGTTACCATAAGTACGGTAGTCAACTGGATAAGCGAACGGACGGTTGATAATTTGAATCATATTGCGCAGTTCTCGGTAGAATGCAGAAATAGTTAACGCTGAACGGCTATTCAACTTCTGTTTGAAACCAAGTTCGTAATCAATAGTTTGCTCTGGGAGCAAAGATGGATTGTTAATAGTTCCACCTACGTTTCTCAGGTAATAGAAATCTGTTGGGTCGAAACGGAGGAAACCGGAAGGACGCTGGGTCAGTACATCGTAGTGTGCAAAGAAGAGCGCTTCATCAGAAATTGGGAATGAGAACGCCACACGAGGCATAAAGTTAATTTGTGGCTCGTAAGTGGTAAATGCATTGGCGCCGACATTTTGCTGACGTGGATCTTCTAGGTAGGGAGTAATTCTACCTGCAGCTGAGGCATTAGCTAACGCAGATGGGTTACGAATTTCTTGTCCATTGGCATTGAACCAAGTTTGGCCGCTGCGATATCCAAGAATGGTAGGAGTAGCTGCATTTACATCGTTCACATAAACAACATAATCGTTGCCGATGTTGCCTGGGTGACGACCTCCATTAGCAGTATTTAAAGTACCCGCAACTTGACCGGCTGTTTTCGCAGGGAACAACAGGAACGGGTCTCTTAATACTGGCTGATTCGCATCAAAACGGTCAACACGTACACCGACACGGAAGACTAAATCATCAAAGTCAAATTTGTCCTCGATGAATCCTGCCATGTAAATAGGCGAGAATGGAGCGATGTTACGATTGGTAGTATCGGTAAAGAAGTCTAACTGACCAGGGCGACTAGTTAAGCGATCCCCTTTGTAGTCATAACCAAAATAAGAAACAAAGCTTTGTCCTTCATTCAACAACTCATTAGGATTGAAGAAACTTACTTTAAGTTGTTCAGGATTTAATTTATCAATCTGTACAATGTCAAGCCCCTGAACATTCATGCCCAAAGAGCTACGAAGGTTTCTATCAAAGGTTGATTGATTTGCTCCTACATATAGGCGATTGAAATAGATGGTGTCATTGTACAGTCCGAATTCATCACGTGCATAAATAGGATTAGATAAATCCAATTCATTCAAGTGACGGTTCATCAAACCGCGTGCATGACCCCAAAGACCAATACCTGAAGCGAATGGGTTCAAGCTATACCCACGATCGATGCGCTGGTCATACTCGAAACCGAACTTAATTGCATGTGACTTGATGTCAGCAGAAGCAACACCACTCACACGGAACATATCGTTATTGGAGTAAGAGTATCCGCCTGTCTGACGTCCACTGTTCCACCAAATACCATAAACAGAGCTAAGGCGAAGACCATTGATGGTACCACCCAATTGCTGAATGTCGTTGAAGTTGGTTAGACGCTGATCTCCAAGTAAACTAAAGAACTGGCGATTGTAAGCAGTAAGAAGTGGGTCAAGATCCACTGGCTTGTAAGTAACCAAAGTATCACGGAAGCCAGACATAATGTTAGTCTGATTTTGGAAGATACCATCAACAGTAGCAGAATCTTGGCGGAAAGTTCTTTCTTGAAGCACATCAAATTCACCTAAATAACCATAACCAAAAGCATTGCGACCAAGATTTGCATCTTCTGTTCTGCTAGTAGTGTTGGTGTAGTCAAATTGAAGGGTATAGAAAGCATTCTTGATAATGGAGCTTGCGCTAGCGCCGTCGCCAGAGGTATTGGCATTGAAGCTTTGCTTAATACGGCCATAAACCCGGAACGTTTGGTTCTCAAAATAGGGGTTGTTGGCAGAGTTAAACAAGCTGTAAGCACGAACGTAGCTGCGACCCCAAGTTCTGTCATAGTTACCGCCAAGTGTAAAAGTGAAGTTATCTGTGGGCTGGAAGTCGATTTTTCCTGCGAACGACATCCTATTGGTAGCAGCATTTGGACGAATGTTATCAAGGAAGAGGTCATTCTTACGCAAGAATTGCGCATTTTGAACAAATCCAGTTCCAAGAGGGGAACGACGAAGCGGATTGGCTTGTAAATCTGCTAATCTTCCAGGATTTACTTGCCAAACACCGATTGCGGAAGGATCTCCATCCTGCTGAGTTTCCCACTCACCAGAAAGGAAGTAACCTAACACTGCTCTTTCGTTATCCTTTCCTTTGTTTTTAACCCAGAGGGGGCCTGTGATGTTAAGTGCTCCCAAATGATAACCATAAGGCTCAAGGAAAGCAGAACTCAACACTTCTGCACCACCGCTGAAGTTACGCGAAGGACCACGAGTAGTTACGTTGATTACCCCACCGGTAACGTCACCGTATTGAGCAGGTACACCACCGGTAATCACAGTAGTTTGCTCAATGGCTGAGTTAGGGAGGTTGGTTGAACCGCGTACACGAATACCGTCAACGAAATACTCGGTAGCATCAGAACGTCCACCACGCATGTTAATAGCTCCACCTTCATCCGCTTGGAATACACCAGCAGACACGGCAGCAATTGAGTTAACATCGCGGGTAGCCATTTGAGCAATCTCTTCACGTGTTACCGTTTGACCTGTTGAAGTTTCGTCCTTCTGAATCAGAGGAACTTTGTAAGCTTCAACCGTCATCTCCTTGATAGCTACAGCACTGGAGGCTAGTTTGATATCCACAAAGACACTCTTATCAGCGTAAACAACTACGCCTTTAATAGTCTTTGGAGAAAATCCAATGAATTTGACCTTCAGATCATACGTTCCCGGAGGAAGAGAACTGAATTTATAGCGTCCATCAGCATCGGTGGTTGCCCCACCTTTAATGGCGCCTTCGCGCTCCAAAATCACATTTGCAAATGCGATGCCCTCTTTTTTGGCTTCATCGAGTACCTTTCCTTGAAGGACGCCGGTACCCGATTGCGCCCAAGCGCCCATCAGGGTGAAGAGGAACAGGAGCACACTCAGGTAGAGTTTTTTCAACATAGGCAGTAGTGTGTTACAGTGTTCTTATGGTCTTAAAAAATGGTCTTTTTGCCTTATACAGCTAAAGAATGTGCAACATACCACCAAACAACTGAAGAAACAAGAGAGGCTTAACGGCTTATTAACACTTCTTAAGTAATAAATCGTAACAGGGGCACCAAAAAGGGGCTTTTATAAGGTGTATGGGCATTTTTCCTGACAAAAAACTGACCTAAACACCTTAAATTTTATCAATTCAAGCTACTGAACCGGAAAATCCAGAGGTGAATCATACTTAAACGTGAACGATGCGAAAAGGTCGAATCTGGAGCTTATGATACGTCTTTCCTCCTGTTCTGAATCAATAAAAACAGGCATCTCGAAGCCATATTGTTGCGCATTCAAGGTATATAGTGCGGTTCGAGTGACGGCTTTAGGACAAGTAAGGTTTACAATTCCTAGTGCGTTGTCAAAAGCAGCAAACTGCATGATAAATGACACGATGTCATCTCGATGAATCAGGTTCACTAACTTATTGCCTTCCACCGGCTTGCCCGCAAAATAACGCCCTGGCACTCTCCCATATCCGGCTAATCCTGACAATCGAATGATCCAGTGCTTAGTCCAACTACTTCTCAAGGCATATTCAGCAGCCTGGACCACCTCGCTGCCCGTTCCTTGTACCACTCCTCCTTCATCATACAAACCAGGGGCCTCGGGATAAACTGAAGTGGAAGAAGTAAATATGAACTTAGCCTCGGGAGAAGCAATCAACAATTGGCTTACTACCCCCATAACAACAGCAGCATATTGGGCTGAATCTCTTCCCGAAGGAGGAATAGCTAAGACCAAATGGGTGACGCCTGGTGGAATATGTGGAGCCGACTCAGTAACCGAATTCCAAAGCGTCACTTCCAACGATGGCATATCCGCTTGCAAAGCCATAGCTTTTTCCTTGGACCTGCAAGTTCCGGACACTCTCATTTTTCTTACAAAAAGCTCCTTGGCGATTGCAGAACCAAGCCAGCCCAAGCCCACTATGTGCCAATGTTGCTCCATCATTAGCTCTTTATCTCAGCTTTAATCAATGTTTCTGTGTATTGGTAGCCTAAATCATACATTTCCCGGCCTTTGGATAATTCAAACATGGAAAAATGAGACATGCCTTGCGGCTCTATCAGCCAATCGATGTTTTTCATTTCTTGATGAATATTGGCATGAACGCTTAACTGCAACGTTCTAAACATAATTTCAAACAATCCAGATGGAGCGGTAACCGGACCTATGGGATTGATATTGATGGCAGTTAAATGCTCACATTCCTTACGAATGATATGAGCAGGAAGGTTCGATAAAATACCTCCGTCGATGTAATGCTGATCCCCGATTTGAACAGCATGAAAAAGTAGAGGTATTGCCGAGGAGGCCATGATAGGCTCCAGCAAAGGGCCCGAATCAAAGACCTTTAATTGACCTGTGTTGTAATTGGTCGCGGTTATTTTAAGCGGAGTTTGAAGCTCTTCGAAAGTAGTGGCTCTCAAGTGTTTTTGGAGGAGCATTCTGAGCCCATCGGAGCGAAACAATCCTGCGGAGCTGAGTTTGATTTTCAAAAAACGAGAAAGCGGCTCATCTCTAAAGATCTCGAAAATCTCTAAGGCGGAATAGCCATCAGCATACAAGGCGCCTACCACAGCACCGATGCTTACACCAGCGATGCAATCAAACTGATAACCATGCTCCTCTAAAGCATGAAGGACGCCGGCATGGGCAAAACCACGTCCGGCGCCCCCAGAAAGGACCAGCCCTCGCCTCATTGAATCATTAAGCCGGATCGGTTGCTACAGCAGCTGCGGCCCCGGTAGGCGTTTTGAGAATTTCTTTAATTTTCATTTCCAGCTCTTGAGCAAGCTCTGGATTGTCTATCAGCAATTGCTTCACAGAGTCGCGGCCTTGGCCTAATCGCGTATCTCCGTAGCTGTACCAGCTTCCGCTCTTCTTCACAACACCTAACTCAGTTCCGATGTCCACAATTTCACCCTCTTTTGAGATTCCTTCTCCATAAAGAATGTCGAATTCTGTCATTTTGAAAGGAGGGGCAACTTTGTTTTTCACCACTTTAACCTTGGTGCGGTTACCCATGATATCCACACCGTCTTTGAGCTGATTGCTTCTTCGAATATCGAGGCGAATAGAGGAGTAAAACTTCAACGCATTACCACCGGTAGTTGTCTCGGGATTGCCGAACATCACGCCGATTTTCTCTCTCAACTGGTTGATGAATATACAAACACAGCCAGTTTTTGAGATGGTTCCAGTAAGCTTTCGTAGCGCCTGTGACATCAAGCGCGCTTGCAATCCCATCACAGAATCGCCCATCTCGCCTTCGATTTCGCTCTTTGGAACCAAGGCTGCTACTGAGTCAACAACAAGAATGTCAATTGCTCCAGAGCGAATCAGGTTATCTGCAATTTCGAGGGCTTGTTCGCCATTATCCGGTTGAGAAATCAGGAGATTCTCGGTGTCTATGCCTAGTTTTTCAGCATAAGATTTATCGAAGGCATGTTCGGCATCGATAAAGGCGGCGATTCCACCTTTTTTCTGCGCTTCTGCAATGGCATGAAGTGCAATGGTGGTTTTTCCGGACGATTCCGGCCCAAAAATTTCAATGACACGCCCACGGGGGAATCCGCCAACTCCCAAGGCAACATCCAGCCCAAGTGAGCCGGTTGGTATCACATCCAGATCCATCAACTTGGCATCACCAAGTTTCATGATGACTCCTTTGCCATACGCTTTCTCAAGTTTGTCGAGCGTAAGCTGAAGAGCTTTTAGTTTTTCGTTATTGGTATTCATGGGAATTGCGTTCTATGGGTACAAGTTTAAACCATCAGATTGTAATCTTATGACAATCTTTTTCACATCCTTTTTCATGGTCAGATGAATCAGGCATAATTCAAAGTATTGGGGTGTTAAGGTAATTTTCGGATAGTTTGAAAAGGTTCTCAAACCAAGTCCAAATTGGCAGCAATTTGATTTTCAACCATTTATTTTCCAAGCAATGCTCTAAATTCCGACAGGATAATGGCAGTAGCACCCCAGCAAACGTGCCCACCTGTAAGAAAACTTGGCACTTGAACTTGGCTTCCACGTACATTCACCCAACGATTTTCCGGCGATTGATGCAGGAACTCGGCCAAAGGCAAGGAGATAACCTCCGTAGCTTCTCTTTCCTGTATGGTGAACTTAGGTTCATAATCTAGCATACCTATGTAAGGTTGGACAGCAAAATGGCTTGGTGGAATATAAATTCGGCTCAACTCTCCAATTAACTGAATATGAGAAGCGGGGATGCCAACTTCTTCCTCAGTCTCTCTAAGTGCAGTTGCGGCGAGTGTTTCATCGGTTGGCTCCACTTTACCACCTGGAAAGCTAACTTGGTCGCTATGCACGCCTTGATAACTGGCCCTCTTGGTAAGACATAAATGGGTTTTACCATGCTCAGGAAACAAAAGTAGCATTACGGCTGACCAGCGGGGATTAGAGGCGAGAATCTCATCCCAGTTGGGAAAGGGCCTGAAATCGGGCGCCAAAAGGCGGTGCGCTTTTTCGCCTGGCAAAGGAGCGCTTAGTTTAAGCTCCAGCTCGTCAGCCGTTAGGAACATTACCAGCCTGCTACTTTAAGCACTTGCTCTGCATGCGCTTTGGTATCGACTTTCTCAATTACATGCTGAACAACCCCCTGCTCATCGATAAGGAAGGTAACCCGGTTGGTCCCCATGTATTTGCGGCCATACATCGATTTTTCAATCCAAACACCATAATTGTTGACAATGGTTTGGTCTTCATCAGCGATTAGGTCGAAAGGCAGATTGAATTTGTTTACGAATTTGTCGTGACTTTTAACACTATCCGTGCTAATTCCAACCACTTTCAAGCCTTTAGACAGAAAAACATCGTGATTGTCTCTTAAGCTACAAGCTTCAGCTGTGCAGCCTGGGGTATCGTCTTTCGGGTAGAAGTAGAGGACAAGCTTGTGTCCGGCAAAGTCTTTAAGGCTTACTTTTTCACCTTTTTGATTGAATCCTTCAAAGTGAGGGGCTGGTTGCCCGGCTTGTGGTTGGCTCATGGTATTTTGAATGTTAGTTGGGAGGTTTTGGTGTTTTTTACCAAATCCTCTATGATTAACAACAACCGGTGGGTGCCGGTTTTAAGGGAGTCAGGCATTTCGATAACGACCTTTCCGGTTTTTGCATCATACGCAGCAGGAACCCACTGTTCATTAATTTGTGCTTCAATTTTTCCAATTCCGGAATCTTGGTCTTGAATAAGAAAAAAGAATTGCTCGCCTTTTTGAAAGGTCTTTCCATCGGAGACGTTGAGCGGTAAAATAGCTGGTGGTGTTGGGTCTTCCTCGAGGTATAAAGTTCCGAACGCTTTGGTTCTAAATACAAACCAGTCACCATACCACTGACCCTTTATCCACTTTTTCCCTGACGGGCTTTCCTGAATCACCGCAGCTTTCTCTCTAACCACTTTACTTAACCCGGGCGCGAGAAGCGCACATTCAATGGTGGCATGCAAAGGTTCTTCAGCTGAATGAAAGTAGTGGATATCGGACAAATGCCTGCGAGAGCTTGACTGTTTATATTGCAAGCAAATGGTATCGTAAACGGCTCCATCAGGGAAGTCTGCGGTAAACTTTTGCTTCTCAAACTTAACAGCCTTGAATGGCGTTAAGGGGAAATCACATGAAGAAGTTACTACCTGATTGACAGAAGAGGATGCGGATTCCACCAAAAAATCAAGACGACTGGTATTGCCGGCGAAGTCTTGCGCGATGATTTCACATGCCAACAACGCCTGTGAATGAGGAGAAACAAGGCCTTGGCGGTGCACTTTTTTCAGCCAAGGAAACAAATTACCCGGCAAGCGAAAGCACCTGAAGTAGCCTCTTCCGCTTTTCATCCACTCTTGATAGTCAATAAAAGCATTGGCGAAGCGGGTTTCTTTAAATTGAAAATAGTCAGCCTGGAAATGAAACAAGGTGTCACCGGCAGCCTTCAGAACTAAGCTATAGATACCGTTTTTTCCGGGGCTTAAATCCTGTTGATCCCACAACTCTAGTGCAAATCCGGCAGCTCCAGTTATTTTAATTGGTCTTTCACCCAAAGAATAGCGACCATTCTCTCCTCTCAGACGATAAAAGTATGGTTTACTATGGCCGTTTACGCGGGAATGGGAGCGCCAAGGAGTCACTTTCAAACTTCTAAAAACAGGGAATTTGCTATCCGGCACTTTCAACCCCCAAGCCAACGGGTTGAGCACCGTCTCCGTCTTCTCATCCCTTATTTCAAAATGAAGATGAGGCCCGGCTGAGCCTCCGGTGTTGCCTGACTTGGCGATTATATCGCCTTTAGATACCGGAAGTTCTGTTGGTAGAAGACTAAAATCAACTTCCCAGCTTTTTTCTTTGTACTGCTGCTTGAGAACGCGCTTTCGTATGGCCTCACTGAACGCTTCTAAATGGCCATATTGGGTTACGAATCCACCAGGATGGCTGAGGTATAGGGCAAGTCCGTAGCCTTCAGCGCTCACCTTAATTCGGCTTACATAGCCCGAAGCTGCCGCATAAACCGGATGGCCAATGCCATTGGTTTTAATATCGAGTCCGGAATGAAAGTGAGCCGGCCTTAATTCGCCAAAAGTGCCAGATAAGGCACGTACATCATCGAGAGGCAAAAAAAGAGGCGTCTTTTGTGGTTGAGCAAATGCGCTTATTCCACAAAAGACGCCTAAGAGTAGGTAGCAGAACTTAGAAGTTCGGCGAGAGCACATATTTAGAGTAGAAGTCCTCGATTACTTGAACTGCATCATCAGCAGTATCAACAATCTGCATAAGGTCAAGGTCCTCCTTATGAATGTTATGTTCTACCTCGCACATGGTATCTTTCAACCAGTCAATGAGACCATTCCAGTAGCTACTTCCAACTAAAACAATGGGAAAGCTGCCAATTTTCTTGGTTTGAATTAAGGTCAACGCTTCGAAAAGCTCATCCATGGTGCCGAAACCTCCGGGAAGTACCACAAAACCTTGTGCATACTTCATGAACATGACTTTTCGAACAAAGAAGTAATCGAAATTGATAAGCTTATCGCTATCAATATATGGATTGTGGAACTGCTCGAATGGCAGGTCAATATTCAAACCAACCGACTTTCCTCCTTCTTTATGAGCACCTTTATTGCCAGCCTCCATGATACCGGGGCCACCGCCAGTGATTACCCCATAACCACGTTTAACTAAGAGTTCGGCAATTTCTTCTGCCAACTTGTAGTACTTATTGTCCGGTTTAGTTCTTGCCGAGCCAAAGATGGAAACACATGGGCCGATTTTGGAGAGTTTTTCGAAGCCCTCTACAAACTCAGAGATAATTTTAAAAATCTGCCAGGAAGAAGAGGCTTTAATTTCAGTCCAGCTCTTCTCTTCAAACGCTTTCAGCACTTTTTCGTCTTGCATGTAAATGATATTTGAGCCCTGAGGGAGTAACCATGTGTAATTGACACAAGCTGGTTGTTTCCGCCAAAGGGGGAATAAATGTAAGGTTAAATCTTGCTAGTAAAAAACACAGCCTAAAAATTTGAATTAAAGCTTTCGCTGCATTTTAAGGTTCAAAAACTCGACCGTTAGTGAGAAGCCCATGGCCACATAAGCATACGCTTTCGACACTTCAACGTGAATAGACTCTAAGACCAACATAGTTCCAATAAGAACCAAAAATGCCAATGCAAGCATCTTGATGGTTGGTCGTTCGTTAATGAATGCGCTTACTTTTCCGGAAGCAATCATCATGATAATCATTGAAATAACGACTGCACCCACCATAATAGGAAATTGGTTAGAGAGCCCAACGGCGGTTAAAATTGAGTCGAAAGAGAAGACGATGTCAATCAAAATAATTTGAACGATGATACCGCTAAAAGTAACTGCACGTCCATTGTTTTTGGGCCCTTCTTCTCCTTGATCGTGATGTCTGAGCTTCTCCGCAATTTCCTTAATGGTTTTAAACAAAAGAAACACCCCGCCTACAAATAATATCAAATCACGGCCGGAAGGATGAAGCGCACCAAGCGTAAAAAGTGGCTGGGTAAGACTCGCTAACCATGAAATAGTGAAAAGCAACAGCACCCTAACCCCCAATGCGAGCGCCAATCCAATAGTTCTGCCGCGTGCTTGTTGATGGCGCGGAAGCTTATCGGTAAGAATTGAGATGAAAATAATATTGTCGATACCCAATACAATTTCAAGAATTGTGAGGGTAAAGAGGCTTAGGAGCGCCTCACTCGTGAATAAATCAGCCATGAAGGAATTTGAGTCGAAGAAATCGTGGTTAACGTTCCAAATCGGTATTAAGGCGATATCGAATTACGCGATTATTGCCTTTATCTGCTATGTAGAGCATTCTCCTGAAATAGGCCACTCCAGAAGGTTGTTTGAACTGAAAAGGACCTGAACCTGTCCCACCGAAAGAAGTTCTGATGAGTTTAGTTAAGCCGGAAGCAGCAGGAGGGATTACCCCTTCGAACCCGGCAGGACTAAACTGATATACAGAATCTTTTTGACTGTCAACCACGAAGATGTTTCTGGTCTCATCAGGCGCCACACAAACATCGGCAGGCATGCCAAAACGGAAAGGTGCGTAAAGAAAACCGTCGGCCTTGCTAGTGTCGAAATTCAACAATGCCGGATTACCCGTGTATTCAGGACCAGTTTCAGGATTAAAGCTTTGCTTGATCCAAAGCACTTTATATTCGGCTTGCGGACTTCCTTGTAAAAGCAAAAAATCGGCGGTGGTATTCATTCCGAAAGCCAATTGAGGAGGGCCAATAAAGGTGCCGATTCCGGAAGGCTGAACGGCGCTCTTAATGCTGGAACTTAAAGGATTTAATCCGATGGCATAGCCAAGATTAGCGCCATTAGGGTCGTAAATCAGCACTGCATTGTCGTTGGCTGAAATACTAAAAGCGGAATTGGTTGGCCCTTTTCGACTTACGTAAAGGGTATTATCGGAGATGCAGGAAACACCTGTAAACTCAACAGCCGCATCGGCAGTTCCTCGAAAGTTGGTATTGAAACGGGAATTATCGTTGAAATAATGAAGAATGGTATCTACGAAGATGGGCCCATTCTCTTGGCTAGCGTTACGTAAATGATAGATGGCAGCGATGTTATAAGTTTCGCCATTTAAGACTGTGTCATAGCGACCTACCACATAAGTATGAATTCTACGGTCTTGGGTTACTTTGGTTGCCCCTGGAATAGGAATTAAGCGGTGGAAAGTTCCCTTCAGGTCGAGGATATTGAGCCCTCTTTTATCCACCACATAAACCATCTCATCGTAGCCAACGAACACATCGGTTGGCTCTTGAAAATTGCTCCAAATAGGCAGAATAGGGACATAACCTACAGTATTAGGAACAAGATTCGGGTCAATAGCACCTTGTTTAAGGACATCATCAACTTGGTCATCTTGTTTGGAGCCAAAAAGGAAGTTGCAGCTGCTTAAGCCAGAGGCCAGGAACAGTGCCGGGAACAAAAGTTGAAGGAGTCTTTTCATGGGCGCTTAGAAAATACTTGCACTAACAGTCAGGCGGTGAATCATCCCCAATCTGTCGCGGTTATTGAATCCGTAATCAAAACGGAGGCGACCAAAACGGCGTTTGGTTTGAAGACCGATTCCTGCAGCGGGAATAGATTGTTCCTGAACTCCAAACTCATAGCCACTGCGTAGAAAAAGGATGTCTCTCCAGCTATATTCTGCGCCTATACCGAATGTTTCACTGTTATCGGTTGGGTGGTTGAGCTGGAGGATTCCGGTGAGCTTATGGTCTTCTTTCTTGATAACATCATAAGCGTATCCAATGCGGAAAATCGCCGGAACTGCCATATCCTCGAAGGAGGATGCTTGGGTTTCACCATTCAATCGCAACCACTTGAATTCTCCTTCAGGGCTCACATTAAACCCGAAGTTGGTAATGGTTACAGCGAAACGCATGCGTTTTTCAGGGATGTTATAGGTTAAACCTAAGTCGAAGAGTCCATTTTGTGCGGCAGCAGAAGCGATGGCTTCTCTGGCATATTTACCAGTAATCCCAAAGCTAAAATTTTCGGTGAGCTGCCTGGCGTAGGTTAGTCCTAACAGAAGGCTATTAGCGGTAAACGTTCTTCCCGTTCCAAAAGGCTGAAACTCTGTGGTTTCTTTCATCTCACCTGAGCTTAAGCTAATGATTTGAACCCCCCAAAGGCTTTGACCGGAACGAATAACCAGACCCCCATATTGCAGGCCTATTCCGGCAAAATAGCGGGTATAGCCCAGTTGAAAGTGCACTTTTTGGGTATCTAAGCCAGTGATTCCGGCGGGATTCCAGTAGAGCGAGGCCACATCATTAGCTTGGGCAATGTAATTACCGGCTAAGGAAGCGGCTCGTGCATCGGGCCCGATTTTCAGAAATTGCATTCCGGTTGTTGCCACACGCGAACTGCCATAATCTGGCAGTAGCTGTGCGGAAACCGTCCCGGCAGTTAAGAAGAGCAGAAGTACAATCAGGCTACGCATGCGTAAAAAGCGGTGCAAATTACGGACAATCCTTCGAACGCGCGGCCTTTCTGCCGGATATTCACAGTAATACAAAATAGAATTAGCGGTTAGACCTTTAAAAAAACATAATGGCGAAGGAAATACCAGAGGAAAACAGGGTGGGTATGCCGGAGCGATAGTTTCGCTCCTTGCATGAATACAGACCAAGCCAATGGCCAAAAGTTACGGGCTTCTACCGCAAGAAACCTTCCTCCTCTGCACAAATAGCGGTACCTGATGAGGCTGCTCTTTCTCGTTTTCTTTTCTAGAACCGACCAACCTTGCCGCATCACCAAGGGTAGGATATGGATTTGAAGTCCCAATTTGCCCAGCTTATGACAAAAAGAAATGTCTGACCAATCCAACTCAATGCGCTCTGTGTAGCCACCTGCACGTTCGAATGCTGAAAGGCTTACCATCAAACCTGAGTTAATGACACTTACTTCGTGAAGTGGATAACATTCGGCTTGTAAGGTGATGTCAGGGTAGTGACGGGTTGAACTTCCTTCTTTAAACAAACAAGGGGAGAAAAAAGCGTAACCACCTAGCACATATAAGGCAACTGCATCAACATTCGGCTGTGCCTGAAGTTTATCGGCATAATATTGGCCGGCCTCCGGTGGAAAGTTGGAATCCTGATCGAGTAACAGCAAGTGGGAATAACCCTTTTTTTTTGCTTCTGAAGCGGCAAAATTGTAGGCTACCGATAGCCCGGGATTGTGTTGAAAATGAAAATAATGAAGGCGTTTCCCAGCCAATTGATTAGGAATAGCTTGTGATTGAGGACTATTATCAATGACCAACACTTCCTCCAATTCATTCCAAGACTCAATCAAGGTTTGCCAGGTTCTGGAGGCTTCCAGCTTGGTTTGATAGAGCACCAGAACAGGTAGCGGAAGAGTGATTTTGCTCATAGCTGGGGTGTAGCCAATACTGCGAATTGCAATGGAAGGCTATCGCTCATCCAAGTAGGAAAAACCAGCCGGAGTAACTTCGTTTTCTTGGTAAGAAACAAATTGATGCCTTCTATATGGGTTACTTGATAACCGGTTTCTTCAAACATCCTGATGGTGCTGATGCGGGTAAAAAAACGAAGGTGGGTCCGATCCAAAATACCTTCTTCCCGATATTTCCAATCGCGAGTGGTAAGCACTTCCTTTAAATTACCCAAGTTGAGCACATTGGGAACAGAAGCTAAAATATGCGCTCCTGGTTTCAACAATGGCTTACAAGATTCAAGAACGGACCATGGATCAACCAAATGTTCGAGCACATCATTGAAGCAAATGAGATCAAAGTGCTGCTTAGGGAGCTGATGAACAGCTTCTTCAACAACCAATTCATGCACGTGGTCAAGCACTTTTCGAGCAGCTTCGGCAGCGGCAGGAAATGGCTCTACGCCGGTAACCTTGCAGCCGCGTTCATTCTTAAGCATATGACCAAATTTCCCGCTACCACAGCCCACATCTAACACCTCTACAACCCCTTTTGGGACAAAAGGCAACATCTCGGTACGGTCATAGAATTGATAGTTCAGCTTGTTATCCATTTTCCCTGGGCGGTATTAAGTGGCACGAAGATACACAATTGTAAACCAGACATCCTTTCCCCCTTTACCTTTGGGCCATGAACCGCCTGAAGCGCTTATTTCCCGGCACTTCCCAACTGATGCACAATTTCTTATCGCTCTCTGCGATACAGGCATTCAACTACCTTGTCCCAATTCTCACCTTTCCTTACATGCTGAGGGTGATTGGGCTGGAGCGCTTCGGAGCTTATCAATATGCGATGGTCATTATTGGCTACTTAGGAATCATCATCGATTACGGGTACAACATGAGCGCAACACCACTTGCCGCTCAAAATCGACATGAGCCAGAGGCGTTACAGCGGTTATTCAATGAAGTATTTTCAGGCAGGTTGCTACTGATGGGAGCCACTGCTATTCTCCTTCCCCTTACCTATTTTTTCTGGCAACCAATTGATGGATTTGCGGAAGTACTTCTAGTACTTTTTCCTGGGTTGGTTGCTTCCATCTTTATTCCAACTTGGCTTTATCAAGGTGTAGAAAAAATGGGCTATGCCGTAACACTTCATTTTTCGTCTAGGTTGATACAAATTCTAGGGTTGGTACTGGCTGTGCGAAAACCTGAAGATTGGGTAACGATGGCTTGGCTGAATACAGGCGGACAATTGGCCGCATCCGGTATCAGCTTGTACATTTTAAAACGAAATTTTGGTTTAATGCCGCACTGGGCAGGCTGGAATGCTAGTTTTAAGAGTCTGAAGAGTGGTGCGGCTTTATTCTTCTCCCAATTTGCCATCAGCTGTTACCTCATGGGAGGGCTATTTTTGGTTGGGTTTACCCGTACAACCCGTGAAAACGGTATTTACGCACTTGCTGATAAAGTACTTCAGCTCATTCGTCAACTGCTCATATTATTCTTTCAAACCGTTTTCCCTCGTGCTTCCCTGCTTATTGCTGAGCAGCCACAAGCAGCAGGTGCCTTCTTCAGGAAGTTCCTGCTGATCCTTTTCCTTGTTTTCGGAACCGGAGGCGTTTTATTGTTTTTACAAGCCGATTGGATAGTTCAGATATTGGCGGGGAAGCCCATTCCAGAAGTATTGCCTTTGTTGCGCATCATGGCTTTTATACCTTTAGTAGTAGCCATCAACATTCCGGCATTTCAAGCATTATTGATTCTGGGAGAAAAGAGAGCTTATGCTACTGTTTTGATTAGTGGTGCCATGCTCAACCTTGTACTCACCATTCTTGCATTGCGCTTTTCCGGGTTGGAAGCCGTAGCATGGGCCTTATTGATAACAGAAATTTGGATTACAACCGGACTTCATGGCGCACTTTGGAAAAAAGCCCCGTCGTTTTCAGTCTGGAAAGGGCTATTTTAGAACTCTTGATACAGGTTTTCAAGTCGTGTAGCAAAGGTTAACATCATCCATGTTTCTCCTCGCTGGCTAGGCCTGTTGGTCATGCCACGGTGTGTAAGGCTCAGTTCAATCCTCATATTGGTAGAAGGATTAAGAAGATAGGCAGCACGAAGCTCAGCAAAATACCAATCGTGACGCAATCCTTGACCTATCACATTATCGTAAGTATTGACATAGAGATCATGATTTTTATCTGGCTCATTGCCATAGTTTCGGCCTGCAGTATCAGAGCCGGTAATAGCATAATGCAACTGGGCATTAATCAACCAACGGTTACTTTTATAGCGCCATTGTGTAAGGATTTCCGCGAAATTACTTCCTAAAGGATGTGCCAAGGGCAAGTTATTGTGTACATAACTTTGCTCAGGCCCCCAGTGAGAATAGGTATATGGACGAACCAAGTTGCCTTCAAGCCTTGCAAACAAACCATCTACTCCGGCAAATTTGTACGATTTATAACCCACTTGAACACTGTACTTATTGGCCCACCACCCTCGTTGTTTAAAAAACTCGGAAAACTTAAGTTCATCGAGGAGAAACTGCCCGTAAAGTTGATCAGTAGAGCTCAATTTGAACTTTAAAGAAGTCCCTAATAAAGTATTATCAGGAGAGCCCAAAGAAAACTCAACAGGAGTGAGAAATATGATAGGGTTAAGGTATTGAAGGTCAAAGCCGCGATAATTTCCTGAGGTATCTCGGGCAGCTGTTACCACAGATTGAAAAAAACCTGCTTGCAAACGTTTACTTAGCCGAACATCCAAATGATGCATAACAACATATTTAGCCGGCTTACCCAGCATTCTTGACACCCTAGGAGAGCGATTGTCAATCATTTGAGTATAGAGATTGGTATATCGAATAGGCCCGGCTTCCGTTGTTAACTTGAAATAGGCAAAAGGAGGCGCATAATCAGAAAGCAAGATGGAGCGATAACCTTCTCCAATGAATTGGCGATCGTTTCCTACTTGTAAATTAAAATTGCGGGAGGGAGAGTAGCTGAGGTAACCCGTTACATAAGCAAACTGATACAGGCTTCCGGTATTTCCGAAAACAAATCTTCCCGGAAGCACGCGTGAAGCTCTTCCTAAAGAATCCATGTACTCCGGAACCCTATCCTCAGAAAGGTAAAGGCTTGTTTGATAGGCTACTTTCTCCCCGATGAGGCCCATGAGCCGGATACCTCTTGTATTAGCGTATAAGTTTCGACCGTTAGCATTTTGGCCTATGCTAAAGTTAAAAAGGGGATCAACTAAAAAAGAATAGCCATTACCCTTAAAGCTAAATAGCGACTCAGTAAGGAACTTGCGCTTAAGCCAGTTTTTCGAGGTGTCATTAGAAATAGTAAAAGAATGGGGGCTATAATGCCTAAATGGCCTGAAGGCTGTTAAGTTGGTATCGGTTAATGATGCCATTCTCGCCTCCGCGTCTAAAACCATGTCGAAATGCAGCGGCAGGTTATGAGGAGATTGGGCGAAAACCTGTAGGTGACTCAGCGCAAACATAAAAGCCACCCAAAGGCGGCTTTTGTATATAAATTTCATCCAGCGGCTTTTCATCGAAACAAGGTTACAACCAGAACAGCATCAACAGCATTGGAGTTGGTGAGTTCAACATCTCGATTATTTACGGTAATTGATTGACCGGCAGAGTAGGATTGAATTTCATTCTGAAAATGAGCAGTAACTCCACCTTTAACCACATTTAAAACACCATTAAAGTCCTCTATTAAAAATTGACTTTGGGGACGGAGCGTAATTTCTTTCACCCTGTAATCATGGCCTTCCCATAGATTGAGTTCAGTACCCCAGGAGTAGAATCGTTGTTGCTGTTTTTCAACCAAATAAGGCTGAGTAATTTTCAGCTTATCGACCACTTTTTTCACATCTTGAGAATGTCCGCGTTTGCAAATAAGCAGCGCATCATGCGTTTCAACCACGATTAAATCTTCAACGCCGATAGTGGCAACGGTTCTACCATTGCTGATAATGCAGTTGTTCTTGCTATTCAAGGCAATGAGTTTCGCGTTGATCGTATTGCCTTGATTATCTTTTTCTAGCTCATCATAAAGAGAATCAAAGCTACCTAAATCAGTCCAGCCCATATCCGCAGGCACTACCTTAACCCTTTTGCTATGCTCCATAACGGCATAGTCAATGCTTAAATCGGGGATGGCCTGCATATCTTTCAAATCGATATGTGTTGAAACCTTATGCGTAGCATTATTGAATGCAATGCGGGCTTTCTCATAAATCTCTGGAGCATGTACTTTAAGTTCTTCGAGGTAAACTCCGGCTTTGAAGCAGAACATACCGCTGTTCCAATAGTAATTTCCAGCTTGAAGAAAGACTTCAGCAGTTTCCAGGTTGGGTTTCTCCTTGAAAGAAACCACGTCATGTCCATCAGCTTCGATGTAACCATAACCGGTTTCTGGATAGTGCGGCTTAATACCGAAAGTGACCAATTGGTCGGATTCTGCGTATTTGAGCGCAAGTTTAACCGCTTCCTCGTATGCTACCGTATTACGAATAAGGTGATCGGATGGTGATATCAGCAGTACCTCTTCCGGTTTTAAACCCATACAGGCCAAAGCAATAGCGGGTGCTGTGTTTCGGCCTACCGGTTCCAGGATAACATGGGTGTCATATTTAGGAGAAGACTGATTGAGCGCTAGCTCGTATTGGTCTTCGTTTGTAACAATGATAAACCGGTTCTTGGTAAGTCCAGCATTGCGTTGCATGGTTAACTGGAAAAGCGAGTCTTCTCCTAGTAAAGGATAGAAATGCTTTGGAAAGAATCGGCGAGATAGTGGCCAAAGTCTAGTGCCACTTCCACCGCAGAGTATCAGATTTATCATGTAGTCCTTTTATTTCGATGTTTGAAACCGTTCCTTATCTAATGGCTCAAACTTGGAATTATTAGAAATAAACTCGGGAACCATTGCTTTCAAAGCAGCAACCACTTTAAACTCATTCTGAGTAGAAAGTGCGGACTTCAACGCATCAATTTGCTTGTTCACTTCTCTAAAATCAGTTTCCCGAACTTTGGCAATCATAATTTTAGGGTGGTGTGTCTTCAACGTATTTTCATCGTCGTTGAGTAGCTCTTCTTTGAGTTTTTCCCCTGGTCTTAATCCTGTTATTTTAATCTGGATGTCTTTCCCGGGAGTTAATCCACTAAGTCGTATCATTTTCATGGCTACGTCATAGATTTTAATGGACTCACCCATATCAAAAATGAAGATTTCACCTCCATTTCCCATTGCACCGGCTTCTAAAACTAGCTGACATGCCTCTGGGATGGTCATGAAATAGCGGGTAATTTCAGGATGGGTTACAGTAAGCGGGCCACCAGCTTCAATTTGTTTATGGAATAACGGAATTACAGATCCATTAGAACCAAGCACGTTTCCAAAGCGAGTAGTGATAAAGCGAGTTCCTTCGTAGGCGAAATTGTAACTCTGGGTGTACATTTCTGCTACTCGTTTTGTGGCCCCCATTACATTAGTAGGGTTTACTGCCTTATCAGTAGAAACCATCACAAACTTTTCTGTGCCGTATTCAACACTTAAATCAGCCAAAATTTGAGTTCCGCAAACATTAACATTAACTGCTTCCTCAGAATTCTCTTCCATCATGGGCACGTGCTTGTAAGCAGCCGCATGATACACAAAGGCGGGGCGAAAGCTTTGAAAAACCTTGCGCATGCGCTTTTCATTGCTCACATCTCCAATAACAAAAAGCACATCGAGCGGAATATCCTTTAAAAGCTTATTAAACTCTAATTGCAAGTCATGCAAACTAGTTTCAGCCTGATCTACTAAAATCAATTTTGCAGGTGCGTAATGGGCAAGTTGCCGGGCAATTTCGGAGCCAATAGATCCAGCTGCACCGGTTACCATGACTACTTTACCTGCTACCTGTGCTTTTACAGTTGGATTATCTAACACAATAGGGTCACGGTCGAGCAAATCCTCGATTTGTACTTTCTGAATTTGCTTGGTACTTAGCTGACCATTGATCCATTTCGCAACTGGAGGAACTGATTTTACACTAATATCATGATTCAAGCACTTATCAATGATTTCGCGCTTCTTGAGTGGAGAAATGTTCTGAATCGAAAGGATGACTTCATCAACATGACTATCTTCAATAAGGTCAGAGGTTAAAATAGAAGATGGATAAACCATAACACCATCTATCTTCTTGTTTACCTTGCCTGAATTGTCATCTACAAAGCCAACGATGTTGTAAAGCACACTACGGTCGTGCAAGAGCGAATTCTTAGTGATAATCCCACTTTGTCCGGCACCATAAATCAAAACATTGGTCCTTTTTCCTTCCTCCCGGCTGAATTTGAAATACGCCATCCTGATTAGCACTCTTCCACTGATCAACATGGTGTTGGCAATGAAAAGATAAATCACCAAAACAGAGTTAGGCATCAACTGCCGCTCTTCGGTACCGGTAAACTCATAAACGGTATTGATGAGAATGAGGGTAATACAGGCAAAAAATACAGACTTGCTAATGCTTATCGCATCTGATATACCAGTGTGGCGAATGATTCCTCTGAAAGAGTTGAACACCACGAAAAAAACCGTTTGAATAAGCAAAACGGTTGGAAGACTTTTGAAAAAGATGCTCAAATCGAGCATCTGTATGTCCAAGCTGAACCTAACGATGTAAGCAGCCAGCAAGGATGCAGCAACGGTCAGGATATCGAATCCTAATACTATCCAACGCGACAAAATCTTGTCAGCGTAACTCCTCACAAATCGTCTGACCATACACAATCTTGGTTTTTGTTACCATTATCACCTCAAAGAAAGGAGAATTTCGCTCTCCGAACAAGTTAAATTTAACAATATTTTAGAATCCACCAACCTCAATCAATGAATTTTTAATCTGCATTCGAAAATTTAATAAACTTTTATTTGTTTGATGTAATCTCCACCCAAAGCCTCATTCAATTTATCACAAAGCTGAGACTCCGCAAGTTTAAGTTCATATCGTAGTGCAGCTGAATCGACCGAAATCTGAAGCAATCCTTCGTTTAAACTGATTTTTCGGGTATTTCGCGCAACAGAAGTACCCATAAGCTTTTCCCAGCACGTAGCTACCTGAGCTTCAGCAAAGGACTTATTCAATCCGTACGCTTCAAGAAACTCCTTAATCACGGCCCCTAATGAGGCACCCTGATGATATTCTACCTTGCCTATTTTTTTATGAAAGTGCCTTTGCATGATATTTTCTTCAAAATAAAAAGATTTCTCAACAGAAACGCTTTTTAGGTCTTTAAACTAAAGAAGTTCTTTTGAAGACTAGCTCAAGATATTCTCTAGAGAATCTTCATGTAGGGATCGAAAATCTTCTATGCTGCCATAGCTTTTTCCATTTATTAGAATTTGACCTTCGGTAACTTGTCCAAGTTTCAAAAAGGGCAGTCCCGAACGAACGGCTTCTTTAAGGAAAGAGTCTTCTTGTTCAGGAGCCACGCTCACTACTACCCTGCTTTGAGCTTCACCAAACAGAAAAGCATCTGATCGGAAAGATTCTGGCAATTGAATATCAAAGCCATAGCTACCTACCAACGCTGATTCCAGCAAGCAATTCCAAAGGCCGCCATCGGAAACATCGTGAGCTGATTCCAGATGCTGTCCACGAATCAAGGCAGAAACGAGCTTTTGAATTTGTATTTCAGTTTCCAAATTGAACTCCGGACAAGGTGAAAATTTAACGCCGTGATAGCCATACAAATACTGGGAGCTTCCCATATCCTCCGATTGTGGGCCCAAGAGGTAAAGAAGATCGCCGGCTTGCTGAAAATCAAGGTTCATCGTACGACTCAACTCTTCCACAAGCCCCAGCATCCCAATAACAGGCGACGGAAAAACCGGTCCTTCAAAAGAGCTTTGGTTGTAAAAACTTACATTTCCGCCAGTAACAGGAGTATCAAGTGCGCGGCAGGCTTCACCCATACCTTGAATGGCTTCTACAAATTGCCAATACACTTCGGGGTTATACGGATTACCAAAGTTTAGGCAGTTAGTGATGGCCAAAGGGGTTCCTCCCGAACAAACAATGTTTCTGGCAGCTTCTGCCACTGCGATGGCCGTACCTTTTCGAGGATCAGCGAATACATACCTACTGTTGCAATCGACGCTCAAGGCAAGGGCTTGTCCTGACTCTTTCACATAAACCAATGCGGCATCAGTAGGCGCATTGGCATTCATATTGACCGTTCCGATGGTACTATCGTATTGCTGAGAAATCCAGCGCTTCGAGGCCAAATTTGGATGCCCTGCGAGGTAACCCATAACCGGAAGCAAGTCTTCAGGTTGACGAACGTCCTCCGGTGAATAAGCTGCAATTTTTTGCAAATAATCAGGTTCACGGTATTCACGCTCATACACAGGAGCACCGCCACCAAGCACCAAGCTATCAGCCGGGACTTCTGCTTCCAGCGTTCCATTCATGAAAAATCTCAAGTTCGGGCCTTCAGTAACTTCTCCGATTTGAACGCAGTTGAGGTCCCATTTCTCGAACACTTCCAGCACTTTATGCTCCTCACCTCTTTTTGCTACGATGAGCATACGCTCCTGAGATTCAGAAAGTAAAATTTCCCAGGCTTTCATATTGGCTTGGCGAGTCGGAACGCGGTCAAGATGTATATCCATGCCAGCTTCTCCTTTAGCAGACATTTCTGAGGTGGAACAGATAATTCCTGCAGCACCCATGTCTTGCATACCTATAACCGCTCCAGTTTGAATGACTTCCAGACTGGCTTCCAGCAAAAGTTTTTCTTGAAAAGGGTCACCAACCTGAACGGCAGGCAAATCTTTTGCAGAATCTTCTGTGAGGTCACCGGAGGCAAACGTGGCACCGTGAATGCCGTCTTTCCCGGTATGTGAGCCTACAATAAACACTGGATTACCTTTTCCACAGGCAATAGCTGATACAGTTTTACCGTGCTCTACAATCCCCACGCTCATGGCATTTACCAGCGGATTCACGGTAAAGGAGTCGTCGAAAAAAACCTCACCACCAACGGTTGGAACCCCAAAAGCATTACCATAGTCACCAATGCCTTTTACGACACCACGAATAATCCACCGGGTTCTTTCTTCCTCCAACTTACCAAAGCGCAAAGAGTTTAACTGTGCTATTGGGCGAGCTCCCATGGTAAAAATATCGCGGTTGATACCTCCTACGCCGGTAGCCGCACCCTGATAGGGCTCGATAGCCGATGGATGATTATGACTCTCTATCTTAAATGCGCATCCTAAACCATGGCCAATATCTACAAGGCCCGCATTCTCCTCTCCAGCTTTAGCGAGCATACGCTCACTTTCTTTAGGTAAAGTTTTTAACCAACGGATGGAGTTTTTATAGGAGCAATGTTCACTCCACATCACTGCATAAATGCTGAGTTCTGTGAAATTCGGAACACGACCTAAATAGTTACAAATCGCATCGTATTCTTCCGGCAATAACCCGAGCTGCCGGGCGGTATCAAGGAGTGCAGTCATGGCAGTGCAAAAGTACCTTTTTAAGCTTACTTACCGGAAATCTGCTTAGGAATTAAAAGAATGATTACATATCTAAGGCTAAAAAACCGGAAACAATTGTCTTTCCGAATTTCAACCGGTTATTCTAACTGTTTAAGTTCCGCAAAATGTACAATAGTCACCATCCCCACCTTCCGGTGGGAGCATCAAGGCTGATTTATCTTCTTTATACGCAAAAGGATTTTGAAGCACTTCAGTAAGATTCATCCATTTATTCCAGTTACCGAAATCGGCTGCATCTGTCAGAGCTTCTTCTACACGATGATTGCGTGGTATGTAAACGGGATTCGATTTAATCATTTCCTTGGTAGTAGCTTCCAAGATGTCAAGGGAAGTTCCTCTTCGTTCTTTCCAAGTTATCATCCATTGGCTCAAGACGTCGGAGGCGGGCTGTTCAGGGACCGGAATTCCGGTAAGAAGAAGAAAAGTGTTGGTATAATCACGTCCTTCTTTCTCCATAATCGCTAAAAAATCGTGAATCAATGCAGCATCTTGTGGTTCCATTCCAGGCAAACCGAGCTTGCTTCGCATTTTGACCAACCATTGCTGTTCATACCTAGCAGGAATTTGATTGATAGCGTCTTGTGCCAACTCTAAGGCCTTCTGCTTTTCCTCAGCCAGAAGAGGCAATAAGGCAGAAGCCAAGCAAGCCAAATTCCATTGTGTGATGTAAGGTTGATTGCCAAAGGCATATCTTCCTTGCGTATCGATTGAGCTAAAAACCGTTGCTGGTGAGTAGGCGTTCATGAATGCACAAGGCCCATAATCAATGGTAATCCCGGCTAGGCTCATGTTATCGGTATTCATCACCCCATGGATAAAGCCAACGCCCATCCATTCTACCACCAAGTTTATTTGTTGCTGAATAACCGTTTCAAGCAGCGCAAGAGCTGGATGGTGGGCATCTTCAAGTTCAGGATAATGGCGCTTGATGGTATAGTGAACCAATTGCTCAAGCGCCTGAGGATTGAGCAAATGGGAAGCATACTCCACGGTTCCTACGCGCAGATGGCTTTGGGCTATTCGGGTAAGCACCCCACCAGGAAGTGCAGTTTCACGAAAAACTGGTTGACCGGTAGCCACTACCGCTAAACTTCGGCTGGTTGGAATTCCTAGGGCATGGATTGCCTCTGAAATGAGGTATTCTCTAAGCATAGCCTTCAAGGTTGCTTTACCATCACCACGCCGAGACCAGGCCGTTGGCCCTGAACCTTTAAGCTGAATGTCATACAACTGTTGCTGAAGATCAAGACCTTCCCCTAACAATAAGGCACGACCGTCACCTAGTTTATTGAATTGACCAAATTGATGGCCTGCATAAGCTTGAGCAAGAGGCTGACTACCAGGAAGCAGCGCTTGACCGGACAACACAGACGCCCAAGCTGCTGAAGACCAATCAGTTCGTTCACCGATAATACCCAGTTCTTTGGCCAATGCCTCGTTAAATAAAATTAGTTGTGGTGCTAAAAAGTGCTGCGCATGTTCATTGGAATAGAAATTATCTCCGAGCGACCGATAGTCTTGTTGAAGTTTCCAATCGGGTAATAATCGGAGCGAGTCGATATCGAATGAAGTCATGAATGCGAATTAGTTAAAAAGATAAACCCACCGGATAATAAAATGTTCCGAGTGGGAATAGTAAGTTAAATGATGCATTTGTTATGAGAAAAACAACCATGCGTGGATTCCTCCTGCGTGAGGGGCCTGAGGGCGCGCTTGCGCGGTATGCCGGAGGCGGGATGAAAGCAAATATAGAAAGTGAATGCCCTGCTGAAGTGACGGTAAACCCGCCTTCCGGCATACGGAACCCCTAAGGGGCCCGACCCCTGGCCGTTGCGCTGTTTCATTTTGAAACCAAACATCACACCGGCCAGGGGGCACGCCCAAAAAAAATTGGTTACTGGCGCGAAACCTTAAGCTGAAAGCTAGCTTGTTCGTCGAAGAATCTTACTAAGTATATGCCCTTGGGCCAATGGCTTGTTTCGATGGTTTGCAAACCAGCAACCTGGATGCTGCGACGTTCTAGGAGGCGGCCATCAAGGCCTAGAATTTCAAGCTCACCGATTTTGGGTAATTGGAGATTAAGTTGGCCATTGCATGGAACAGGCCAAGCACGAAACGTCTCTTGACCTAGCTCTTGGCTGGCAACCGTAGTGACTTGTACCGGTTGAGATTCAGGGCTTCTGCACCCGGCAGTATCGGTGTGATCTACCGTATAAGTTCCATTTTGGGTCACCACAAGTTGTTGTTGAGTAGCTCCTTGGATAGGCGCACCATTGCGATACCACTGATTACCGGTGGCATAGCTAGAAGATAGGGTGAAAACTGCGGTGAGGGTGATAGACGGTGGCTGTGGCAATTGTACATTGAATGGGACATTCACATCCCAATTTCCAGAGATAATATTTACAGTTTGGCCATTGCCCGAAGCATCGTAGCTGCTGGTGCCGGTATTTTCATTGAATCTCCAATACCCCCCCAAGCCTTGTACAGAGAGGCTATCAAGCTCCTTGGTGGAGTTAGCAAGAAGTTCTGCGCCATCCAAAGCACGATTCCAAATTCGAACTTCATCAATCAGTCCGTTGAAGTACCGCCGTGCAGTTTGAGAGGGGTCAGCAAGCCTTCCTATGGTCATAGGATAGGCACTTGGGCTATTAGCAATTGTTCCTGCAAAAGCGGTAGCTGCAACCTGGTTTCCATTTACGAATAGTTTGAGACTATCTCCATCAAAAGTTCCAGCAACATGTTGCCAAGTAGCAAGACTGAGTACATTGGGTCCAGAAAAAACCTCCCGCCATGCGCCGGTGCTAGCGCCAGTGGTAGTACCGGCAATATTGAATGACAAAACACCAGTACCACCACAACGAAGTACAAACCCTTGCTGGCCGCCAGAACTCCAGCCGTGGTTGCAAACAATAGACCCATTGTCTTTGGTTGTAGCAAAGGCAGCTGGTCTGATCCAAGCCTCTACCGTAATGGCATTAGAAGGATTAACGTTGGCTTCTGAAGCAAGTACCGCATAGTTGCTGGTACCATTTAATGACAAAGCGCTGGTATTTGGTCTGCAAGGCTGAGCATGAGCCAAAGAAAAATGAGCCAAAACAGCTAAAAGTGAGAGTATGGATTTACGCATGTGCTTGAAATATTTAAGTAAATTAAGAAGGATAATTGATATACGTATCTGAATGTTAGCACGTTGACAAAGAATAGGATTAACATTAAAATAGCACGAGGTGCAAACATAGAAAACGGAGCCTCGCCCTGGTACAAAACAAAAATGCCGCAGTAGCAATAACTGCGGCATTGTGAATACGATTCTAAAGGCTATTCGAACAAATTGCCCAACAAGCTGCCTCCCTCACGAGAAGAAGAGCCGTTTCCATGGCCACCACCCATAGCCACAATTTCTTGTGCTAATTTACTGATCGGCATAGATTGCAGCCAAACCCTTCCGGAGCCTCGTAAAGTTGCGAGAAACAAACCTTCTCCACCAAAAAGCATGGTTTTAAGGCCACCAGCGCGCTGAATGTCGAAGTCGATTTGACCTTCGAAAGCTACAACACATCCGGTATCTACACGAAGCGTTTCATTATTCAGCGTTCGTTCAATAACGGTTCCACCGGCATGAATGAACGCTTTTCCGTCGCCTTGTAATTTCTGCATGATAAAACCTTCACCACCGAAGAAACCAGCGCCTAAACGCTTATTCAACGTAATGGAAACTTTGGTACCTAAAGCGGCGCAAATGAAGGAATCCTTTTGGCAAATAAGTTGATTGCCGGGCATAGCGGCTAAATCAATCGGAATTATAGTACCTGGATAGGGTGCCGAAAAAGCGACTTGCTGCTTTCCATAACCACCATTGGTAAAATGAGTAAGGAAAAGCGACTCACCCATAAGTGCCCGAGCACCTGCTTTGAAAAGCTTTCCCAGGATACTGTCACTCGCATTAGAGCCATCACCCATTTTAGTTTCGAAGCGAATACCTTCCGTCATGTAAACCATGGCACCAGCTTCAGCAACAATGGTTTCCTGAGGATCCAGTTCAACTTCTACAAACTGAATACTCTCTCCATAGATTTTATAATCTACCTCGTGGCTATTCATAGGTGGCATTATTTACCGGCACGCTCTTGGTCAATAGACTCAAAAGCCCCGAAAATGATGAAAAGGCTGGCTGCTGTCATCAATGCACACATGATATACATCTGGGTGTAATGAATAGAGTCAGGGTTAGTAAAGCCCAGGAAAACCACGTACAAGGTGTAGATGATGGCCAAGGCAGAAAAGAGGATGCTGAGAGTCTTTTTCATAAGCTGATTTTGACGGGTCGAAAATAGTCAAAAAAAAGCCGCACTGCATGAACAGTGCGGCTTATGACCCAAGAAAAACGTATTAGTAAGTGTAAATGTTTGCAGGGTTGCGGTATCCTGGAAGGTTACGATACCAGTCGGTTGAATTAACACCACCGGAAGTAACCCAATCCATGAATTTCAAGTGAGCAGTTTGAATCGCTGAGTATTCTTTTGGATAAACAAACGGCTCTGGGATGTTGATAGCCCAAGGTGCGCCGTTGGAAGTTTTGTAGTAACGACCAGCACCTGGGTTTGAAGTATCCTTGCCTTTTCCAAACCAAGTTGCATCATGCTTTTCGGTAGGAGCCATATCTGGGAGGTGGATCTCGCGATCACGACCTTGAACGAAGATGAATGGGTTGAAAGGAGCATCCCCAAAATCTGCGATGCGCTGTGGAGAGGTCAAAGTTACCGCCATAGTAAGGGTGTCAGAAGAAGCACGTGGCGCACCGATGATGGTATTGATTAGGTTACCCACTGCACCATTCAACATGTCGTAGGCATTTTCATAAACAATCATGGTTGCTTTGTTAACTCCGGCTTCAGTACCATTTGGGCGGCGAGTGGTAGTACCACGGCTCCATTCACCACCTGTTACAGAGGCAATGGCAGTATGAGGTACACCTAAGCTGATTCCAAATCCATGAGGAAGCGCTCCACCTTTACCTCCAATGTAGTGGCGGCTGAACATTTCAACTACGCGGCTGTTGGCGTTTAATACCATGCGGTACTCATTGCCAATGGTCAAGTCATTGAAATCGTAATCGCCAACAGAAGGCCAAAGATCTTCGAATGCGAGGTGTGACTGAACGTTGCGGTTGTAAGCGCGAGCACCATCGCAAGGATACTCGTCAAGACTGTCTGGAATACCGTCATTATCGCAGTCAGGAAGTGGAGTTAATGGCCAAACGTCGGTTGAATCGATCGCAGTGGAAGTGGCATAGAAAACAACGTCGTTAAAGTCGTGGTCACCACTTACAGGAAGTTTGCGGCGAATGTCTTCGAAACCAAATACAAAACGGCGAGAAGCAGGTTCCCAAGCCAACACCATGTGTTGACGAAGTCCAACCGGAGCAAATGTATTAAGTGCAGGTAAAGAGTAAATTAAACCAAAGTCTTTGTGGATGGTATTGGTTCCAGCATTGTAACCATGAGTTGCAATGGCAAAACCAACAATAGTATCTTTTCCAACAACACCAATATTGACCGTATTACCAGAAACAAGTCCACCGCCACCACCGAGGTAAGAAGCATTAGGAAATACTGCAATAATTGAATCAATATCACCAGGGGTTGCAGGAGGATTGTTTTTGTGATACTTGAAGTAATACAGAGAATTTCTGTAACCAGCGCCTTCGTGGAGGAAGGTTACATTTACCGAACCTGTTGAGGTCATCAGAATCTCATGGCGGTAAGTACCATCAAACAAGAATGGACGCGCTACGGTCTGATTGGTAGATTCAGGAAGCGTTGAACCGATTAAGGTTCCAAATGGAACGCCAACAACCTGATTCGGACCTAAGTAATTGGGAACTCCAACGCCATTCCATGTTCCCAAACGGGTAGAAATATAAGGCGCTGATAAAGTTCCGGAAGTACGAGCTGCTGCTGGAGCAGGTAGGTTGAATTCGTAATTTGGAAGATTGGTTGGATTAGTTCCACCAATAGTAGCCACAATGTTGTTGGCTGACATTGGGATCATCAAATCCTGTGGGAAGCCATAAGCGGAGGTTTCCATGACCAAGTTTTTAACTCGGGTTGGAATCGCTACAGGCATTTCAATTTTACCGTTATCGTCGGTGAAGGCTGTGAAAATTAATTCACCACCTAGTTTGGAAGGCTTATCAAAAAACTGAACACGAACCTTGCGGGCGACTGAATTATCAGAAGAACGGAAAGTAAGATCAAAATTTTTGGTTTTAACCATCTCAAAGTTGAAGCCTGCCGGAATGGAAGCTTTATCGAGGCTTACTGCTGAATCGATGGTATCCATAGGCTGGTCGTCTTTACGACAAGAGCTCACAGAGACCGCTCCGGCTAGCAATGCTAAACCCATTAATCGGGTATAGCGGCTTTTTAGGTTGAACATATTACACATAGGTCGGTGTTTAGTCCTCGCAAATTGCACCAGTTGCCGCAAGTATTAATGATAAGGGTGTAATGTCGATAAGCGTCAAGATTTGCTCGACGAAATTGCCATCATATATATTTTTTACTAATGTATAAAAGCCTGTATATCCAGACTTTCAAATCCAAAGCTCTCAAATAAATAAATGCTGTCTATCAAATATTTGGCAAAAGTATAACTTTTTAAAAACATCCAAAAACTTCACTTGCAAAATGAGCACGTTAGATGCTTTTTGAATGATTTCCCATTCAGGAGACGTATCAGGAGCCAAGTTATTTAAACCTTTTCAATGACTTAGGTGACCACTAAACACCAGAACGCGCCGCCGAATACTTCCGACGACGCGCAGTTGTTTCGATTTTATTCGACTTAGAAACGCTCGAAATGAGAGAAGAAGAATGAAGCTTCAATAGCGGCATTCTCATCAGAGTCGGAGCCATGCACTGCATTCTCACCGATAGAGCGTGCATACAATTTACGAATGGTTCCTTCCTCTGCTTGAGCTGGATTGGTAGCACCAATAGTCTTACGGAAATCTTCTACAGCATTATTTTTTTCAAGTACTGCTGCAACGATTGGTCCGGAAGACATGAAGCTAACAAGCTCGCCGTAAAAAGGACGCTCGCTGTGAACCGCGTAGAAAGCACCTGCTTGTTCGGGTGTTAAACGCGTGTATTTCATCGCTTTAATGGTGAATCCGGCTTGGATGATATGCGCCAGGATATTGCCAATGTGGCCGTCCTGTACTGCATCCGGTTTGATCATCGTGAAGGTGATATTCCCTGACATTTGGTAAAATTTGGCGCAAAAATAATTTTTCGCCCTTTAGTTTTGAGCCCATTGTGTTAACTCCTGAAAATAGTGCAGCCTGGAAGGCTCTTTTAGCCGACCCAGGACCTGTAGTTGTAACCACCCATTACAAGCCGGATGGCGATGCCCTCGGTTCCATCCTAGGGTGGAGCAGCTATCTTAGAAAAAAAGGATTCCAGGTTTCGATGATTGCACCATCAGACTGGCCTGACTTCCTTAATTTTCTTCCCGGATACGACCAAATTCTGAATTACGAAACTGCGACTCGTACTGCCTGGAAATTGCTTCGCGAAGCAAAAACCATATTCTGTCTCGATTTCAATGACCTCGATCGGGTACATGGCATGAGGGAAGACATTGAAAAATCGGGAGCACAACTCGTGATGATTGACCATCATCTTGATCCCAAGCCTTTTGCTGCTCTCATGCTCAGCGATACATCCGCAGCTGCAACCTGTGAGTTAGTTGCGAGGTTAATACAAGAGTTAGGCGATTGGCATTTGGTTGACTTAGACATGGCCGCACACCTTTACACGGGTATCATGACTGATACCGGTTCATTCAGGTTTGCATCCACTACCGCTCGCTTGCACAGGCTTGTGGCCGATCTTATGGAGCTTGGTCTTCAACCTACCGCCTTACACGAGGCCATCAACGATCAATATACAGAAGTGAAGTTGCGCTTTCTAGGCCACTGCTACAGCCATTGCTTAAGGTTACTGCCTGAGCAAAAAGCAGCCTACTTCATTCTTTCAGCCGCCGATTTACGCGCCTTCAACACCACCACCGGCGACACAGAAACCCTTGTAAATACGGCCTTAGGCATCAGAGGCATTCGATTTGCCGCTTTGCTTACCGAGCGAGAAGATCGAATCAAGATGTCATTTCGTTCTAAAGGCCGCATTCCGGTTAATGAGTTTGCAAGCCAATTTTTTGACGGAGGCGGACATTTTAACGCTGCGGGTGGTCACAGTAAACTATCGCTTACTGAAACTGAAGCCTTACTGCTTCAACATCTTCCTTTCATTCAACAATTTCTTTAAATATGAACAAATCCCTGGTTCTCACCACGTTTGCCGCGATTGCACTATTCACTAGCGCTTGCGACAACAAAACAACCGGATTCAAACAAACGGAGACCGGACTTGAGTACTCCATTGTCCGTGATTCTGGCAATACCAAAGCCACGCTTGGCGATGTTGTTTTGGTAAATCTTACTTATGGCATCGGAGATTCGATGTTTTTTAGCACCAAACAAATGGGCGCTCCTATTCCAATACCGGTATCAGACCCACCTTTCAAAGGCTCATTCGAAGAAGGTTTGCAGCTTTTGGGAGTAGGTGATAGTGCGGCCTTTCAAGTTTCTGCAGATTCTGTTTACAAAAATATCTTCATGACGCCACTTCCCGGGAATTTTAAACCAGGGCAGAAATTCACCTTCCATGTAGGTGTGGTAAGTATTAGCAATGAATCAAAAGACATCGCTAATTTTTTGAAAAAGAATAACATCACTACAAAGCCACAGCCTTCAGGCTTGGTTTACATTCAAGAGCGTCCCGGGACAGGAGCTCAAGCTTTAGCGGGCCAAAAAGTACGTGTTCACTATACCGGTATGCTGATGAACGGTATGAAATTCGATTCTTCATTAGATAGAAAAGACCCAAAAACCGGAAAAGCAGAACCCTTCCAATTTACCTTAGGTGCACGCCAGGTTATTCCAGGTTGGGACGAAGGCATTGCCTTGATGAAAGTCGGCGAAAAAGGCAAACTCATCATCCCCTCCAAACTCGGATATGGCCCTCGTGGAGCTTCTGACGTGATTCCTCCTAATGCGACTTTGATTTTTGAAGTTGAATTAGTGGGTGCTGAATGATTCGCATTCTCTCCATTTTCCTCATTAGCCTCTTGCTTGGGGCTTGTAATGGCGGCACATCTTCCACCAAACAAGCCCAAAGCGAAGCGGTAGATTTTGCCGCTCTAGGGTTCAACCCCGACAGCTCCGGCCTATGGTGGAGAATTTCGGAAAGCCTAAGCCAGGGCGATAGCATTCGACTTGGCGACTCTGTGCGCTTTCTGATGAAAGTCAATTTGGTTGACGGCAGCCCTGTTTCTACCCCTCAAAGTGAGAAAATCATGCAATCCATCAAAATTGGAAAAGGGCAAGTGGTTAAAGGGGTAGAACTAGGCCTGTGTAAGATGAAACAAGGTGAAAAAGCGGAACTTATCCTTCCCCCTCATTTAGCTTACGGCAGTGCCGCTTTCGGGGCTATACAACCCAACAGTACTTTACGCTATACCATTGAAGTTAAGTCTCACATTCCGAGTTGGAACCAACCAGAAGTCGGTCGTTATCCGGAAATTCAATCAGCAGGTGTTACCCTATACCTCTTAAAAGAGGGGATAGGACCAACCTTAACCGATGGCGATAGTGTAAAACTTAGCTTTGCTGGTTTTTTGGAAAACGGACAGCTTTTCGACCGCAGCCTAAACGAAGCCGGTCCGGTTATTTTTCCCATAAAAAAAGACCGCTTGATGCCCGGACTTTATCAGGCATTGAAAAAAATGAAGCGCGGAAGCACAGTAAAAGCCATAATTCCTCCCCATTTAGGTTTCGGGAAAGCAGGATTACCGCCTAAAATTCCTGCCAATAGCACTTTATACTTCGATTTAACCGTAGAGTAAATCCTGTAATCGCGCTGTATAGCGAAAAGCCTGTGCCGCATAAGCTGTATCTTGCAGCCATGCGTGCACAGGTTTATTTTCATCATTGTCACACCTTATCCGATGCGCGGTTTGCTGCGGCTGAAGGCTTCGAATTTCTGGCATTTGCTATTGACCCTTCATGGGCCAGCTTTCCGGGAATGGCTAAGCTTAAAGAAATTTCCGGTTGGGTGAGTGGGCCCCGTTTAGTTGGGCAATTTCCTGCCGGAACCCCTGTTTCAGTTATTCATGATGCAGTAAATTTTCTTGGGCTGGAAGCCGTTGAGCTTGCGCATCCTATAGAATCTTCCTTACGCGAAAAGCTAGATTTACCGATCATTGTTCGTGTCCCATGGGAGCTACCGTCGGATGTAGCTTCGGCCTACTTGCAAGAAAGTATGCTTGTGCTTTTGGAAAGTGATATGCCGTTTCACCTTTTGGCTCAAATGCCTCATGCATCTGAATTTCAAGCGCTTTGTCAACAATACGACATGATTCTCTCTTGTAATTTCAATCCAGAAAATTTAACACAGGCACTTGAAGATTGGGCCCCTTATGGAATTGCCTTACATGGAGGTGAAGAAGAAAGACCAGGTTGGTACAATTACGAACAATTACAAGAGATCACCGAAATTTTGGCAAGTTAACCTAGATGCAGCATACAGCATCTTTTATCAGAAACCAGCAAGCGCGGTAGGTGCTTATTCCAATTTGAGCTTAAACTCTTCAGCACATCCCCTTAGATCACCTCAAAATGAAGCGCCGTCCAGCTCCCAAATTCTTTAGCGAATACCATTATGAAAGGAAAATGGTAGCAGATGCGGTACGGTTAGGGGCCATGTTTCCCAATATATGGATGAGCTTTCAACTTGACGTAACTGGATTAGTAGAGGTACATCAGCAAAAGAAACTCAAGCAGGAAAGTCCAGGTCTGCCTGCTTACTTTTTATTAGCTACAGCAAGGATACTTAGTGAGCACCGTGGTTTTATTGGTCACATAAGCGGCGAAAAAATAAAGCTGCCAGCAAATGTTAGAATGCGAATAACCAGTAGAAATGTTTTAGGCCGAATGGTTAGTCATATTCTTACGAATCCTCAAGAGCTAGAAGTGTCATCTATCAAGGCAACCTTAAATTGGCTACTGGCTACAGAGGATGAATTGATTTTACCGCGTCAAAAGCGGTTTTTCTCGCTGCCATGGTGGTTAAGAAAGGTATTCTACAAATTTTGGTTACGCTCAGCTGAAAAAAGAGACTTGATTTTCGGCAATTGTTATTTCGCTTGCAATGGATTTTCTTCGCTAAGTGGCTCCTTTACAACCCATACGAACAGTTTATGGGGAGTACACCTCTATTATTCAGATGTTTATAACAAGGATGAACGATACTTTGTAACCCTTTCTGTGTCAGCCGATCACCGAATGTTGGATGCCTATCACCTTACTTTTCTAGCTGAATGTTTGGAGATAGAATTCCATAAAATTGCGCAGGAATCCTAAGAATATGGGTATTCTGATTCAACCACTTTAATAATTTGAAACGAACAGAGCCCTACTAAAGTCAAGAAATTAACCCAACTCATTAACGAAAATTCTTCAAAGCAAACACCACTCTGCCATTTGGCAGAATCAACTATAAGTTAAACGTTAATCGACATTGACTGACGAGTCGTTTTCGTTCATCACCTTTGAAGCGCTAATCAAGTCGAGTTTACATTGATTGAATAACTCAACCCATGTTTCAGAATTTTCCAAGCCAGAAATGGCTGGAATAAAATCATTGATATCGTTAAGCAGTTGTTCCAATTGCTTATGGATGGTTCTACTTTCCTCTGAATTAATTTCTTGTAGCAATTTGCGAGTTAAAAGTAGCTCTTGTTCCACTTTCTTTCTATCGGTAATATCAAACAACATGCAATGGGTTTGCAGTTGATTTGTTTCTATATTTTGAACTGCACGACCAGCAAGTACCACCTGCTTCACAAGGCCATCGGCGCGTTTTAATGGCACCTCGCAAACGATAGAACCATTAGACAGTAAAACTTCAAATTTAGAGGTGAACTGAGCAATTTCTTCTTCAAGCCAAACCATAGTAAATGGTTCACCTATCAATTGTTTATAAGAATATCCCAACAACTCCGAGAGCGCTTCATTCACGAACAGAAAGCTACCTTTTTCATTAAGAGACTGATAAGGAATAGGTGCTTTTAGCAACAAATCTCGAAACTTAAATTCGCTATCATAGAGGTTAAGAAATAAGGTGTGTTTATCGGTTATATCTTGAGTTATTCCTACGGTAAAAAGCGGTTTCCCATTATCATCATACTCCGTTTCACAAATCTGCTCCATGTATTTGATTTCACCATCAGGCAATACAGCTCGATGAGTTAGGCGATAGGGCTTTTTTTCCCTTATCGCGTCGAGGTAGCGATGACGAACCATTTCTCTATCATCAGGGTGTATAAAAGGTAAAACACCTTGGTCTTTAATCAAATCATTGGATTCCTCTATTTTGTACAATCGATAGAGTTCCGCAGACATCCATACCTTATTTGCTACCCAGTCATGTTCCCATAATCCAGAATAAGTAAACCGTTGAAGCTCTTGCAGTTTTCGCTCAGCATCGAACCAAGCCTCCTCGAGTCGCTTCAATTTTTCTCCTAACACTTCCGATGTATTATCTTGATTCATGGCGATACTTTAATCAAACCTTAGTTTTTACTGAACTGCATTTATTAACAATGCGATGAATTGAAGTATCGAGATTCAGTAGGTCAACTTGAATCTTGTCTGCCAGTGAAATTTGAGCTTTATTTAAACTCAATTCTTCTTTTACAAGGGGTAAAATTCCCAACAAATTAGTTACCGGGTGACGAAGAATATGCGACTGGCTCCAAGCTATATCTAAAAGTCGCTGATTTTGTTCCTTAATTTTCTCCTGATGGGTATTGATGTAAGTGATATCTAGCAAAATTCCATGAAATTCATCAATCTGATGAAGACTTGAAGTGTAACGTTTCACAGTCATTGCCACGATAATCGGCCCCAACTTTGGCCTAACCAAAGTAAAATCGGCAGTTAGCTCTTCCGCATTTTTCGAATTAGCAATGCTCTTTTTGAAAGCTTCAACTTGATCTTTATTGAGAAATTGATGAAAATGCTTGCCTACAAGTGATTCTGACGACTCCCCAATCAACTCGCAAAATCTTTCATTAACCATCGTTATCCTGCATTCTTGGTCAAAACTTACATAAGCTAATGGAGCTTTCGCTACCATATCTTGAAACCGATTCGCACTTTCCTCGATTAGTTGAATGGCATTTTGCTTTTCAGTAATATCCTGGCAAGTTCCTATCGAGTACATAGGCTTACCATCTGCATTAAAACGTGTTTCACAATGCTCTTCTACAAAACGAATTGAACCGTCATTAAGTACAATGCGATGAACGATGTTGTAGGTGGCTCTACTGTCTAAAGAATAAAGATAAGCCTTCTTTACTCGCTCCACTTCGTCTTCCGGAATACATGCAAGAAAGGAGGCAAAGCTAGGCTGAAACTCGAGCGGATCTTTCCCAAAGATTTTGTATATCTCTGAAGACCACCAAAGCTTGTTCTTGACCAAATCAAACTCCCATATTCCGGCTTTGGCAAACTGCTGCAAAACCTGCGTCTTTCGTTCCGTGTCATGCAAGGCCTGCTCTAAACGAGATATTCTTTCTTGCACCAAATGAAGCATGTATATTGAATTAAAAGGCCAAAGTATAACCTACTTGTTTAACTTTCTCAACCCCTATGTTACTTATTGACCAACCGGCACCTTTATTATGCTTTTTTAAGAACTTATCAACAAATATTCCATGAATTTTTTATGCTCAAGTTCTTTTTATTTTAATTATCTCATAAATGGTATTTTTTCCATTTATTGATAATAATTAAACGAAGTTTTAAGCCGCCTCTACCAAAAACTTTTCTGACACAAATTGCCTTAAAATGACTGTTTGAAACATTTTAAACCGAAATAACTATTTTATGTTTAATTATTTAAATATTTCAATAATTATAAATCGCCTAATTTTTTTGTTTTTACTTAATTATTTATGTTTTTAAATAGCACAATATTCCATCGGCTACTCTGCAAAAATACAGATATGAATTTTCTATATATTTGATAAAACAATATGTATAACACCCGTAGCTACTCAGGTTTATACGTTTCCTCGTCAATGATATCCACTTTCATTGAGGCATTCCAAGTTCAAGCCAGGCTACAGCCAGCCATTCAACCATTAAATTGATTGAAAAAAAGTATATGAAACCACCCTATGCGTATGATTTTAAGACGCCTGTGTCAGTTTCATTAAGCACATTCCACAAAAATACGTACGGGATAGCAAGGCTAGAAGGAGCTGGTAATGCACAAACTAAGGAAGGTTGTCAAAGATTCAATCACACTAAAGACGCCCTTCTTCATGGTGATGACCAACGTGACTTAACAAAAAAGGCTGCCTGTGGCAGCCTTTTTTTCACTTTGACATCAACTTGGCCTCAAAGCCAACATCCTCAATGCCGAGTAATGGATTGTCACGCATGTTTTGTTCTATTTCAAGCGTATAGGTGCCTGCCATAGGAAGTGTCCAGTACGAAGTAAGCCGACTGCGAAGTGTTATGGTAGCTCCAGACGTTTTTCCAAGCCATTGACCATTTTCATCAGCCAATTGAAGACTAACACGAAATCGCTGTATGCGGCCATTGGGTTGCTTAAGCCTGAGCATCAAATACAGATTCTCATAGGCATAATCATCAGCATGGCGCAGCTGAAGTGTAATCTGCACTTTCTTGTTGGGCTCAGTTACAACCAGCTCATGAGAAACTCGTTGGTTCCAGTTCCACTTTTCATCTTCTATCGACTCAAACACCTGTGCCAGTTGATTAGGGTCACGGTTACAGGCAGTGAGGGAAACAAACAGGCCAAGACTTAGAGAAAACACCAGTTTACGCATCACCGGAAGTAGGTTTGTCTGGCCCTTTACCTGGATTGTTGGGGCGGTTATTATCTCTACGGTTGTCGCCACGTTGATCTCTTCGGTTGCGGTCAAATGGCTTTTTGCCTTCCTGAGGAGGATTGCTGCGAGGAGCATCCGCTTGTGGAGACTGCGGTTTAGGCCCACCTTCTGGTCGGTTTTCCTTAAATGGAGGGTTTTGCGGACGCTCACCACGCTCTTGACGTGGTTGTTGAGGCTTATTTTCGCCATCCTGGCGTTGTTCCCTAAATGGTGGTCTTTGTGGACGATCGCCTCGTTCATTGCGAGGTGGATGTTGTGGCTTGCTTTGGCCTTCACCACGTTGCTCCTTGAAGGGCGGCTTCTGCGGCCGTTCACCACGCTCAGCCTGAGGCTGCTGAGGATTTACAGGCGGTTGTCCGCTTGGCCTTTGTTCTTTGAAAGGCGGCCTTTGCGAACCCTCTCTACGTTCACCTTGTGGCTGTTGTGGTTTCGGGCCCTCCTTTCTTTCCTGAGGACGGCGGTCTTCGGGCTTGCGAGGCGGCATTCCACCACGACGGGCATCGCCTTCGCTACGCATTCGAACTTCTTGAGGTGCAACCTCTGACTTTGTAACCATGGTTGGAGGAGCTCCGGATTTAGCAGGAAGCGTAGCAACGGCATCGCCTGGCTTCTTCTTCTTTTTCTTCTTCTTTTTCCGGTCAAATCGGTTGAGGTCGCCCTCTATTACCGCTTCGAATTCTGGCTCTTCGTCCTCTTCTTCCTCCTCAGCTAAAGCCAGCAGCAAGTACTCATCTTCTGCCTTCTCCGGATGAATTCCGGATTCGTTCATGGCTCTAATTTCCTTTACACGCTCTGGAGAAAGGGGAATCATGGTATTGTCACCGGGGCCTGCAGGAGTGTAGTACATGATGCGACGGAAAATGTCCGTTTTCATGAGCTCCAGCTTGCCCGTTTGAATCATGAGGTATTTGCAATCAGTAGGCAAATCCTTGAGTGCATCGAGGTAGGTGTCCAGCTCGTAATTAAGGCAGCATTTCAAACGGCCGCATTGCCCTGCCAGCTTAAGCGGGTTCAAAGACAAGTTCTGGTAACGGGCGGCTGAGGTGGTGACCGACTTGAAATCCGTTAACCAAGTGGAACAGCAAAGTTCTCTTCCACAAGTACCAATACCACCAATGCGCCCTGCTTCCTGACGAGCCCCAATTTGACGCATTTCAACGCGAGTTTTGAAAGTCTCCGCCAGCACTTTGATGAGCTCACGAAAATCCACCCGGTCTTCAGCGGTATAATAGAAAATAATTTTTCCACCATCAGCTTGATATTCCACATCACTAAGTTTCATATCAAGCTTGAGTTCTTGAATCAACTCACGGCTTTTGTAGATTACCTCAGGTTCTTTTTCCTTCAACGCGAAGTACTTATCGAGTTCTTCCTGACTAGCCTTTCTGAGAATACGCTTGAGGGTATTGTCGTCTTCTTGAATGCCCTTCTTCTTGAGTTGAAGACGAACGAGTTCGCCTTTAACTGAAACCTGTCCGATGTCGTATCCGGAGTTACCTGCCTCTAGAATGATGTATTCGTTATTGAACAAATCGAGGCCGTCTTCATTACGGAAAAACTCCTTTCGAGTTCCCTTGAAACGTATCTCTACAATATTGAAAGCTGGCTGTTCGCCGGGCATAGTCATACCCGAAAGCCAGTCATATACATTCAGTCTGTTGCAACCTCCGGAACTACAATGGCCTTGGTCTCCGCAGCCGGCAGGCGAACAGCCTCCGCTTCCACAGCTTCCACATCCCATATTAAATTCCTTTTTTGGTTTCCTGCAAAAATGCGGAAAAAAAGGAATACCAGCACCCAAGCTTAAGGAGCAGTAATTCGAGTAAAGACAAGCTTAATTAAATTTACAACAAGTGATCATTTGAAAAATCCTCCCAGAAAAAACCAGATTGAATTGTTCTTCAACTTAAGTTGAGGAATGGTTCACTAGTTGATTCAAAGTAGAAGGCTGTTTTAAAGTAAAATTTACACTTGCAAACGCTTTAAACAACCATTACCACTCAAAACATGCGGGAAGCGTAAAGAGAAAAGAAATAGATTTCACATTGCCCCATGCAACCTTGAACCATAAAATTTCGTCACCTTCGCAATGACCATGGAACCTAAAAAGTTGCTTTTCCTTCTATTTCTCACCTGCTTCACTTCAGCAGGGCCCTTGTTTGCACAGGATGCAGCATCATTTCTGAAAAAAGGGCAAACTTCAATGAAGGAAGGGCAATACGAGGAAGCCTTGGTTTACTTCAGTGTTAGCATAGGGCTCAATGATAAACTTTATCTGGCATGGATAGGGCGTGCAGAAGCGCGAATTGCCCTAGAAGAAGATGAAGCTGCTATGGAAGATTTCAACAAGGCCATAGCATTAAACCCGGAAGAGTCTTCGGCATGGTTAGGAAGAAGCGCATTAAAGCGAAAATCGGGAGATTTGATTGGAGCAGCACGCGACTTCAATGAAGGAGTAGCCGCCAAAGCGCGAGCCTGGAAAAAGAAGTGGTTTTAGTATTTCACCAGCTTGCCAGATAATCCAGCAGGATGGTTGGTGCTGTAACTGTAAAAACCCGCCGGAAAGCTTTCTAGGTTGAGTTCATTTCTACCTGGTTTCAGTTCTACGCTTCCACATTTTTTCGCTTGTGCATTCCAAAACTCTAACCTCACCGGAGATTCGCCTTCCCAGTTTACTTGAAAAAGCCCGTGTCCGGGGTTTGGCCAGAAAGCAATCGCTGGGGACAGTAGTTCTTCTTTAACGCTTACAACTGCATTTCTAGTAAACTTCCGGAAGAATTCCCAGGTAATGCGGCTGGCGTTAATATCCTGATTGGTTGTAGCAGTAGGAGATGAAAAAGCAGAACCAGGCCAGGTATGCCCACCACCAAGAATCTTATATAGCACCACTTCGCTTCCGCCTCTTCCTTGTGTCCAAGTGTATCGATTGACAGTGGAATTGTCGTTGACGTTAACATTGGGGAGTGCTATGGTTGCAGGCATTGGATTGCAGGCGTTGTTGCGAATCCAAAACTGCATGAGGCTATCTACAGGTACAAAAGGCAAAGCGCCACCTACTCCACTGTAGGGAACTGTGGCATCATTGGTTCCATGAAAATGTAAAACAGGCATAGCTCTCCCTGGTTGACAAGCAGAAAGATGATCTGGAACCATGGTCCCAGTAACAGAAGCTACTGCTGCAAACCGCTGGTTCATGAAACAGGCAACATCGTAAGTCATAAATCCACCGTTGCTCATGCCTGTACTATAAAAACGATCAGGATCAAGCGTAAACCGGCGTGTCAGGGTATCCATGATGGCAGTGATAAATGACATATCGCCTTGTATTTGTGCTACATCAAAAAAAGAAAACCAGCCTGTGGTACCGTTTAGCGATAGACCCTGCGGATGAACAATGATAAATCCAGCCGTGTCAGCAATAGGCCTGAAATCGCCGTAGTTTTCTTGATTAAGGGCATTGGAGCCCAGGCCATGAAAGTTGAAAACTAAAGGAGCAGGCGTTCCTTGTTGGTAGGAAGCAGGCACATAATATCGAAAGGCTCTTCTTAAACCCCCAATGAGCATGGTATCTACAACAGTAGTTTGGGCAAAAGCCAACCATGAAAATGAGGTAAAGAGTGCTACGAATAAAAAACGAATCATAAGGTAAGGTAGCGGTTTAATGGCAAAATCCAGATGCAGCCTATGCAAGGGATTGAAAGCATTTTAAGCAAGTTTTCGATTAACCCAAGACCCATTCTCGCATCAACGCCAGCACTTCTCCAGGTTTTTCTGCATGTATCCAGTGCCCGGCGCCATCTACAGTATGCAATTGAATTTGTGGGAAATGGCTTCGTAAAGCTTCCTTATTTTCCTCTCGCACATAACCTGAATTTCCTCCTCGAACTAACCAAACCGGTTTGTTAAAAACATCTTCCAAATGAATAGGCTGTCCAACTTCCGGGAGTTTTTCTTTCAACACGGGCAAGTTGAGCCGCCATGCAAACTGCCCTTGATCGTCTCTGTAAAGATTTTTTAAAAGAAACAATCGGATATCTGCTTCAGGAATACGCTCTTGCATCCATGATTCCAAGGCAGTTCTGCTCTGAAATGCGGTTGGATCGAGTTCCTGCATCACCGAGAGGTAGTACTTCTGGTGTTCCATGTGATAGGAACGATTGGCGATATCTAAAATCATCAAAGATTTTACCCATTCGGGATAACGATCGGCAAACATCATGGCCACTTTTCCACCCATTGAGTGACCTGCAAGAAAGAAAGCCTCGCCCACAGTTTCTTTTGCCCATATCATTAATTGCTCGGTCATAAACTCATAGTTAAATGCTTCTGTATGAGGAGAACGACCGTGATTGGGCATGTCAACCAGAAAAACCCTGCATTGCTGAGAAAGCTGCCTGGCGAGGGTAATCCAATTATCTGCGGTGCCGAAAAGCCCGTGCACAATCACAACTGCAGGGCCTGATTCTCCGAGTTTGTGGAAAAAGAGCGGATTAGAAACCATAATTAGTCAACAAATCTACATGGCCTTTGTTAGGTTAATAGTGATTGGGTGCTACTACAGCAACCCGACTCCGGACATGAAGCAGTTGACCGTTCAACATACACTGGAAGATTTCCTGACCACCTCTCCATTAGCCTTTCGCGTTTTGGAGCAGCATGGGTTATCTATCAAGCGATTCGACAACCTCGACCTTTCTTTGGATGCCGCATGTATGCTAACTGATACTCGCGTTGAAAAGGTTTTAGAAGATTTACTCGCTATTGGCGAGCCCGTACGCATGAATGAAAGAGGAGCTGAAGCGCTTTCCACGGAGGAAATCCTTCGGTTGCTCCATCAAAATCACCATGAGTTCCTCGCAAGGCTCTTTCCACGGATTGAGCTACTGCTCTATCATTTAGCTAAGCATCCCCAAGACGACCAAATTAACTTACAGGCACTCACTGAAGCCTTTTTACAGCTTAAAGCCGACTTTGCTCAGCATGTGATGGAAGAAACGGAAAGTTTATTTCCCTACGTGGAACTGCTACTTCGTATTGAGCGCGGCGAAGGCCGCCCGGATGCGATACTCGCTTTAATGGAGCAAGGCCTCGCCGGTAGCATGGTTGAAAACGATTGCGACATTCACCAGTTTGTCCTTCGCTTGAGGCTTTCTTCCAACCATTACGAACCTGCTGATACCAACAACATCATGCTCAACTCTCTTTGCAGGGCACTGAAAGAACTAGAAGAATCGCTGTATCAGCATGAGTACATCGAGTTTGAGATTTTACTGAAACGGATTTTGGAACTCGAAAACAACGCCATGGAACGAGTTCGTCGAGAAGGATAAACCTCGTTTCAAACTACATTTCAGAATTTCCGGCAACTTCTTTCCAACAAAACGACCTTGCTTAAGGTGGAGCATGCAATACTGCATGGATATAATTTTTTGGCTATCCCTCATTAAAGGTTAACGATAGCATTCTTAATCGTCTTAATTGCTTCGAAATAAGTTGAAATGGATTTCAACTTATGCCCCAATGGGTGGTGGTTCAGTACGGCTTTCGTGTAACTTTGGGTCAATTTCAATTCATGCCGATGAAAGTGCACAACTTTAGCGCAGGCCCGGGCATTTTACCCGCCGAGGTGCTGCAACAGGCTGCGGAAGCCGCGATTAATTTCAAGGGGATGGGGCTCTCCCTCCTCGAAATCTCTCACCGAAGCAAAGAGTATGTCGCTGCCATCGACGAGGCTATGGATGTGGTTCGCCGCCTCCTCCACCTCTCTGACGACTACGCCGTGGTGTACCTTCAAGGAGGTGCAAGCCTGCAATTCAGCATGGTACCTTTCAACCTATTACGTCCTGAGGGTTATGCTGCTTACGTAAATTCCGGCGTTTGGGCTACTAAAGCGACTCAGGAAGCCGAAAAACTGGGTAAAACTAAAGTTATCGCTTCTTCAAAAGACGCCAACTTCAGTTATGTGCCGAAGGGATATGACATTCCGTCGGATGCAGACTACCTCCACATTACTTCAAACAATACCATTTACGGTACCCAGATGAAGGATTTTCCTCAATCTCCGGTGCCTTTGGTTTGCGACATGTCTTCTGACATCTTCTCCCGCGTTTTCGACCCGAACCAATTCGGTCTGATTTACGCAGGAGCACAGAAAAACATGGGGCCTGCCGGTGCCACACTCGCCATCATCCGCAAGGATTTGCTCGGCAAGAGCGGTCGCAACATGCCTACCATGCTCAATTATGCTCCGCATATCGAGAATGGCTCGATGTACAACACCCCTTCAGTATTCTCTGTGTATGTATGTATGCTCACGCTACAATGGCTGGAACGCAATGGCGGTGTGCCGGCAGCTGAAACGCGCAACCGTGCTAAAGCAGATTTACTTTACAATGAAATCGACAGAAATGGCTTGTTCAAAGGCACTTGTGCTACCGAAGACCGTTCTGATATGAACGCAACTTTCGTGCTTACGGATGAAAGCCACGCTGCTGATTTCGAAAAGATGCTCAAAGACGCCAACATCAGCGGACTGAAAGGGCACCGCTCGGTTGGTGGATACCGCGCTTCTATTTACAACGCTATGCCTATTGAAAGCGTACAAGTGCTGGTCGATGTGATGAAAACCTTTGAAAAACAGCGCGGATGAGGATTTTAGCCAACGACGGCCTGGAAAAAAGTGCCATTGAGCGCCTTACCGCAGCCGGACATGAAGTGGTTACCGATAAAGTAGCCCAAGACCAGCTTTCTGCTACCCTTGCCCAGTTTGATGGCATCATCGTTCGCTCCGCCACAACTGTGCGTAAAGACGTTATCGCCGCCAACTCTCACCTGAAGTTTATTGCTCGTGCAGGAGTAGGCATCGACAACATCGACCACCAGGACGCTAAAGCTGCCGGAATTCCTGTGATAAACACACCCGCAGCAAGCTCTATCTCTGTAGCAGAACTGGTTTTCAGCCATTTGTTCAGCGGTGTTCGCTTCCTTCACCAATCGAATAGGTCCATGCCAGACCGTGGTATCGAAGCCTTCAATCAGCTTAAAAAAGACTATGCCGGTGGCGTCGAGCTTTTCGGCAAAACCCTCGGAATTGTAGGCCTTGGCCGAATTGGTAGAGAAGCTGCCCGCATCGCATTGGGTGTTGGAATGAGTGTGCTTGCGTTCGATCCATTTATTGAAGGAGAAGCCCAAAAAGCCATTGAAGCCGATTTCCCAGGACTTAAGTTCGCTGATTGGGATCAGATTGTTGCGAATTCACACTTCCTGAGTCTTCATGTACCAGGTGGAAAGGAAGCCTTGTTTGGAGCGAAGGAATTCGCTGCTGCGAAGCATCTGATTGGCATAGTCAACTGTGCCCGTGGTGGCGTTATCGACGAAGCAGCACTTCTCGAAGCGCTCAACAACGGACAGCTCCTCTTCGCCGGCCTCGATGTTTTTGTTGGCGAGCCTAAACCCAAAGTAGAATTGCTCCAACATCCTCGCATTTCTCTCACTCCTCATATCGGCGCCTCTACCAATGAAGCCCAGCAACGTATTGGCGCTGAACTGGTTGACAAAATTCTTTCGCTTTAAACTATGCCTGAGATTCGCCCTTTCTGCGGATTACGTCCGCATCCTTCCTGCATTGTCCAGACTGTTCTCGATAAAAACAGCTTGCCAGATGGTTTTGGTGGGTTGAAGGAAGGGGCGAATCCTATTTCGTTCATGCACATTCTTGAGCAGGCCAAACCGGCTGCTGATGTGGAACCGAACTACGACATTGCGCGTCATGAGCTTGAACGCTTTGTGCGTGAAGGCATCCTTATTCAGGATAGTTCTCCGTGTTACTACTTGTTTTCCGTCACTTACAGGCAGTTTATTCAGCATGGTTTAGTGGCTAGTGTTGCCATCGCCGACTATGAGGCTGGGCTGATAAAAAAGCACGAGAAAACACGTACAGAAAGAGAAATTCACTTGGGAAAGTTCATCGGAACACTTGGTCATGACGCCACTCCAGTTATGTTGGCCTATCGGGCTCGGCCTGAAATTGACAACCTTTTATTCGAAGTTCGTCATCAGGAGGAGCCTATTTACGATGTACGACTCACTGGCGAAGTATGGTTGAAATGCTGGAAAATTCAACAGCCTGCCATGATAGAGCGTATAGGCGCTGCTTTCAACCGAGTTGAAAGTTTCTACATCGCCGATGGCCATCACCGTGCTGCAGCTGTGGCAAGGCTGGCGGCTGAAGGCCATGGCTTGAGTCGGTTTAGTGCGGTTCTTTATCCAGACAATGTGCTCAAGGTGTTTCCCTTTTATCGCCGTATCAAAAAAGGTAATAGCATTGGATTTCACGATGCTTTTCGAGCGCTAAATGGCAGTTTCCACTTACAGGAAATCAATCTGGATATGATGTTTTACCAGTTTCTTCCTGAACATCATTTTCTATTGTGTACTGCGGCTCATAGCTTTTTATTGACTCCACGAATTCCTTTTCAACCGGGTGAAGACCCTGTTAAGAAGCTGGATGTCTCCATTCTTCAAGACGAAATCCTTGCTCCATATTTCGGGGTTCATGATCCAAAAACGCATCCTTTTATTGACTTTGGCTCATTGAATATCAGCCTGGCACAACTTAAGTCGCTCCTACTTCAGGACGATACCGAATGTTTATTTATTTCCCGTGCGCCGTTGGTTTCCTCTTTATTCGAGGTGGCGGATGCTGGCGAGGTGATGCCGCCTAAGAGCACCAGCTTCGAGCCGAAGGTTAAAAGTGGAATAGTGCTTCACCCCCACGAGTAAACTTCGCGGTTTTCACGCAAGGGTTTTCACGCAGGGGGCGCTAAGTTTACGCAAGGTTCGCGGAGAATATTTTAAAACCAGCCGTGAACTTTGAGTAGTCCTAGGGGATTTTGCGTGAAAAACCCAGCCGCGAACTTTGCGTGGAAAAACCCTTTTTTCAAAAATACTTAGACCCTTAGCGGTTTAGTGGCTACCACCCTTCTACCTTTGCGGCGTTCATGAAGCAGGAGCCCACCCTTGACGTTCTCGGAGCCCGGGAACACAATCTCAAAAACATCGATTTGAGCCTCCCAAGGGAGAAACTCATTGTACTTACAGGCCTTAGTGGCAGCGGAAAATCATCCCTGGCATTTGACACCATCTATGCCGAAGGCCAACGCCGCTACATGGAGAGTTTTTCGGCTTATGCCCGTCAGTTTATAGGCGGAATGGAGCGCCCCGACGTGGATAAAGTTGAAGGACTAAGCCCCGTCATCTCCATAGAACAAAAAACCACCAGCAGAAACCCCCGCTCCACCGTAGGCACCATCACCGAGATCTACGACTTCCTTCGCTTACTCTACGCACGCGCCTCGGACGCTTATTCCTACGCCACCGGCAAACCCATGATCCGCCTCAGCGATGACCAGATCATGCATCACCTACTTCAGCATTACAACGGCAAAAAAGTCATCATCCTCGCGCCCCTCGTGCGGGCAAGAAAAGGACACTACCGCGAACTCTTTGCCCAGCTCTTGAAAAACGGCTTCTCCAAAGTTCGTGTGGATGGCGAAATCCGGGAGTTGACCTCTAAAATGCAGGTAGATCGTTATCAAACCCACGATATCGAACTCGTCATCGACCGCCTCGAAGTGGATGAAGCCTCAAAAACCCGCATGTCGCAGTCGATACAGGCAGGGATGAAACAAGGCAAAGGCGTCATCCTGATTCAAGACTACGAAACCGGCGAACTGTCCTTCTTCTCCAAGTTCCTCATGGATGCAGAAAGCGGCATCGCCTACGACGAGCCTCAACCTAACACCTTCTCCTTCAACTCTCCTTACGGCGCTTGCCCCAACTGCGAAGGCTTAGGCGAAATAGGCGAAGTGGACCCCCAGCTTATCGTTCCGGACCCCACCAAATCGGTGCATGGCGGCGCCATTGCGCCCTTGGGAGAATACCGCGACATCTGGTTCTTCCGCATCCTCAAAGCCCTCGCAAAACGACATAAATTCAGTCTATCGGTTCCATTTTCTTCCTACAGCGAGGAAGTGCGCAACCTCATTTTCCATGGTCACGACGAGCCCCTACTGATGGAATCGAATACCGGAAGCTCCTATCACCATGTATTCGAAGGCATCATCAACGTACTCCGTAAAAATCTGCATGAACCCGGTAGCGAAAATCTCCAGGAATGGGCCGAAGAATTCGTTACACGGGTTGAATGTCCGGAATGCCAGGGCAATCGGCTAAAGAAGGAAGCCCTGCATTTTAAAATCGACGGAAAAAACATCTCCGAGCTTGCTCGCATGGAACTTTCCACCTTGCAAACATGGATGCAGGGGCTAGAATCGCGGATGAGCGAGCGGCAGCAGCTTATCGGAGCTGAAATTCTCAAGGAAATCCGTAAGCGACTCGGCTTCCTCCTCGACATCGGTCTTGCCTACCTCGATTTGAACCGACCCTCCGGCACCCTGTCGGGAGGCGAAGCCCAGCGAATCCGCTTGGCTACCCAGATAGGCTCACAACTCGTAGGCGTACTCTACATCCTCGACGAACCCAGCATTGGCTTGCACCAGCGCGACAACAGCCGCTTAATTGGTTCACTTAAGCAGCTCCGCGACCTGGGCAACACCGTTTTGGTAGTAGAACACGACAAAGACATGATTCTTGAAAGCGACTACGTGGTGGACATTGGACCAGGCGCTGGCCTTTATGGCGGGCAAGTAGTGGCCCAAGGCACGCCAGAGCAGTTTATGAAGCAGGATTCCCTCACCGCCCGCTACCTCAGCGGCGCAATGGAAATCCCTATTCCCGCCGAGCGCCGCGCCGGCAGTGGCCAATTCCTGCATTTACACGGTGCAAGCGGCCATAACCTACGCAACGTTAGCGTGCGCTTTCCGCTCGGCACCCTCATCGCCATAACGGGCGTTTCCGGTTCTGGGAAGTCAAGCTTAGTAACAGAAACCCTCTATCCCATCCTGCGACAACACTTCTACCACAGCCGCCAGAAACCTTTGCCCTACGAAAAGCTGGAAGGGATGGCGTGGGTGGATAAAGTCATAGAGATAGATCAGGCTCCGATTGGGCGAACACCCCGTTCCAATGCCGCTACTTACACAGGGGTCTTCAACGACATTCGCGCCTTATTTGCCGAGCTACCCGAAGCCAAAATCCGCGGTTATAAACCAGGGCGTTTTTCCTTCAATGTAAAAGGCGGAAGGTGTGAAACTTGCGGCGGCGCCGGGGTGCGCGTGGTGGAGATGAACTTCTTGCCCGACGTGGAAGTAAACTGCGAAGACTGCCAAGGTAAACGATACAACCGCGAAACCCTGGAGTTGCGCTACAAAGGCAAGAGCATCGCTGACGTACTCAACATGCCCATCAGCGAAGCCGTCAGTTTCTTCGCCCATGTGCCTGCTATTGTACGGAAAATCGACACCCTCAACAGCGTGGGCCTCGGCTACCTCACCCTCGGACAGAGCTCCACCACCCTTTCCGGAGGTGAAGCCCAGCGCGTGAAACTGGCCACTGAGCTCAGCAAGCGCGACACCGGCAAAACCTTCTACATCCTCGACGAGCCTACCACCGGATTGCACTTCGAAGACATCCGCATTCTGATGGAAGTACTGCAACGCTTGGTAGATCGCGGCAATACCGTACTCATCATCGAGCACAACCTCGACGTCATCAAAGTGGCCGATCACGTCATCGACATGGGGCCCGAAGGCGGGAAAGAAGGCGGAATGGTGGTGTTTGAAGGCACCCCGGAAGGCCTATGTGAGCATCCGGGAAGCTTCACCGGGCATTTTCTCAAGCTGGAAATGCAGTAGGGGGAGTATCACCAAGTGCACTACGGTGTCACCAAGCACACGAGGTAGAATTGAATAGCTTTTATAAAAACCTAGTGCTCCTTGTGAAACCCTAGAGAACCTTGTGATAACCCCGCGCGCCGTGTTTCACCAAGGACACAGGGAACGTCACAAAATACACGAGATAGAATTAATTAGCTTTTATAAAAACTTAGTGCTCCTTGTGAAACCCTTAGAGAACCTTGTGATAACCCCGCGCGCCGTGTATCACCAAGCACACGAGGTAGAATTGAATAGCTTTTATAAAAACCTAGTGCTCCTTGTGAAAACCTAGAGAGCTTTGTGATAACCCCGCGCTACGTGTATCTTGGGAATAGATATCAAATAACCGCAAAATAACGATGGAGGTAAACAGGTTTACAGCCTTTGATGTAGAGACTGCGACAAATGAGTCGAGCAGTATCTGCCAGATTGGAATCGTAGTTTACGAAGACGGCGAGGAGTTTTACCATTTCCAATCGAAGGTGCAGCCACCCGGCAATCGCTACCATTGGAACAACATCCGTGTTCACGGCATAGAACCACGCCAAACCCTCCACAGTCCAACCTTTGGCGAAATATATCCCAACATCCGGCAATTCTTCGAAGGACAAAACGTAGTAGCCCATAATATCCCCTTCGATAAGCGCTGCCTCGCTAAAACCCTTCAATACTACGGCCTTGAAACACCGAGTTTCACCTCATACTGCACCTACAAACTCTACCGAAAGAAACTCTCCGAACTCGCCACCGACTACGGAATCTCCCTCCAGCACCATGACGCCCTCAGCGACGCCAGAGCCTGCGCCGAACTATTTACTCGGTGGTTAAAGCGGTAAGGGTGGGGATAACTTTAGCAAGACCATTTAGCAAGAAATCGATCTTCCATAAACATTCGAATATAAGAAACTATGAATCAAGGCATTTACGAAGAGCTAGTGACAAAATTGGTAGCTCAAAAAATAAATGAATTAGATAAAAACGCATATCATATCAATAAAACAAAGATTGATAAGGCAGAAGCCTCTATTATTCTAGCCAAGCATTTATCAAGCACCATAAAACGAGCTTTAGAACTAGTTAGTGGCGAAAATCAATTAGAGCTACAAATAGCCATTGCGAATAAAATTATTCAGTTCTTAAAAGAGGAACTACACAAAGAAGATTTCACAAACGATTTAATTGAGGTAGAAGGCGAACTATTAAAAGCTGTTTTCACCAAAGTAGACGCCTTTTTTTCTGATTTTGAATTGCATCTTAAAGAAATTACTCCCTATACAAGACTCACGCACAGTGAACTATTTACGGGAGGAAACGTGGGATTATCACTAGAAAGTGAGTTAAAAAAAGAAATTCTATCTGCAAATAGAATAGACTTTCTTGTATCATTTATCAAATTTAAAGGAATTATTATTCTCGAAAAGGAACTACAAGAGTTTACTAAACGAGGCGGAAAACTTCGTGTAATTACGACAACCTACATGGGTGCTTCTGATTACAAAGCAATTCAATTGCTTTCAAAAATGGAAAACACCGAAGTGAAAATTTCTTATAACACAGGAAACGAACGACTTCATGCAAAAGCTTATTTGTTTTACCGAGAAACAGGATTTCATACTGGATATATTGGTTCATCGAACTTTTCCAGGTCTGCACTTACGGATGGTTTAGAATGGAATATAAAAATTACCACCAAGGAAGTCAGCCATATTATTGACAAATTCCAGAAAACGTTTGACTCCTATTGGCAGAGTGATGACTTTGAAATTTTTGACGATTCTCTTCACAAAGAGAAATTAGTTGCTTCTTTAAATCAAGGTAAAATTTCGAAAACTACGGAAATCAATCACTCCTTTTTTGAAGTAAAACCCTATCCCTTTCAACTCGAAATTTTAGAGCAACTAGAAGTAGAACGTTCAGTTCATGAAAGAAATAGAAATTTAGTTGTTGCTGCAACAGGTACAGGAAAAACAGTAATTTCTGCATTTGACTACAAACGTTTTAAGCAAAAAAATAAATCTTCCAAACTTTTATTTTTAGCTCATAGGAAAGAAATCTTAACGCAAGCAATAGCCACATTTCGAGGTGTATTACGAGACAATAATTTTGGTGAGCTTTGGGTGGATAGAATGGAACCTTCTAATTATGAGTATGTATTTGCCTCTGTTCAAACATTGAACAACAGAATTGATAACTTGACTTTAACTCCGGAATATTTCGATTTTATTATAATTGATGAATGTCATCACTTAACCGCAGATACCTATAGGGCTACAATCCATTACTTTAAGCCAAAAATTCTTTTAGGATTAACAGCTACTCCAGAAAGAATGGATGGCGGAGATATTCAGGAAGATTTTCATAACAAAATTGCAGCAGAAATACGTTTGCCAGAAGCTTTAAACAGAAAACTTCTTTGTCCTTTTCAATATTTTGGCATATCAGATAGCATTGATTTATCCAATGTTGATTGGGAAAGAGGAAGATATGTAGCTAGTCAGTTAACCAATATTTATACGGCAAATGACAGAAGAGTAAGTGAAATCATTCAAGCGCTTGAAAAGTACACCAAAGACTCCACAGATGTTCGGGCGCTAGGTTTTTGTGTTTCAATAGAACATGCCAAATTTATGGCAGAAAAATTTTCACTTGCAGGTTTTAAAACAGACTATTTAACCAGTGCCAATAATGAAAATAGAGAATCAATAAGAAGTAAATTGCTGAACAAGGAAATTAACTACTTATTTGTTGTGGATATTTTTAATGAAGGGGTAGATATTCCGGAAATTGATACTGTATTGTTCTTAAGACCCACAGAAAGTTTAACCATTTTCTTACAACAGCTCGGAAGAGGACTTAGGTTGGCAGAAAACAAAGACTGTCTTACAGTATTAGATTTTGTAGGTAATGCAAGACCTGAATATAACTTTGAAAATAAATTTAGGGCTTTAATTGGCAAAACCACAACGACCGTACATAAAGAAGTTGAGGATAATTTTCCTCACTTGCCACTAGGATGTTCTATTGTATTAGAAAAAAAGGCAAAAGAAATTATTTTAGAAAATATTAAATCTGCCACAACGCTGAATCGAAATCAGATTATCAGTAAAATCAAGAATTTCAAGCACCAAACCACATTACCACTTACCTTAAAAAACTTTATAGAGTTCAATAACCTTACAATTCAAGCCCTATACAAAAGAGGCTCTTGGAAAAGATTGTGTCAAGAGGCGGGAGTTATTGACAATTTTGAGTCAGTCAACGAAAAAGAAATTTATTCTGCTATTTCCAATAAATGGCTATCTACGAGTTCAACCAGTTATTTCAAATTCATTCTAAAGCTAGCAACGTATAATTTTCAAGTCAGTGTTTCTGACTTAAATTCCAAAGAAAGAACGATGCTATTGATGCTTCATTACGATGTTTGGCAAAAAGCAGGAGGTTTTGATTCGATTGAAGAAAGTATTAGAGCCATTGGTAAAAACAAGGTTTTTGTGGAGGAAATGATTGAAGTTCTTGAAATATTAGAAGACAAAATCGATTTCAAAGAAATTGACATTCAACTCCCTTACCATCAGCCCTTAAAAGTTCATGCTCGATACACAAGAGATCAAATTTTGTCGGCGTTTGGATTTAGTACCTTCGATAGAAAATCCTCAAGCCGAGAAGGCGTTGCAGAAAATACTGATTTAAACACTGAATTATTATTCATCAACTTGATAAAATCAGAGGAAAACTTTTCTCCTACCACCATGTATGACGATTACGCCATCAACGAATACTTGTTTCATTGGCAAAGTCAAAATACGGCTGGACCTGAAACTCCAAAAGGGTTATCATACATCAAACATCAGGAAAACAAAAAGAAAATACTGTTATTCATAAGAGAAAAAACTAAGGACGAGCACGGAAATACAATGGGATATGTGTTCGTTGGAGAAGGTAATCTCCAAGAATACTATGGAGCAAAACCGATGAATATTAAATGGAAGCTTAGCGTACCTTTACCACATTATTTGTGGAATGATGCTGCCAAATTGAGGGTTGGTTGAGAGGGTGGCTGTGTAGGTTGACCCAAAAAACCTTTACCTCGTTTAGTTGTTTTGTTGCCTATGGCAGAGCCGCTGGTGATTTTGGTTGATGAGCATGACCGCCCTACGGGGACTATGGGAAAGATGGAAGCCCATGAGAAAGGGGTGCTACATCGGGCGTTCTCGGTGTTTGTCATCAATAACCAGGGCGAATGGCTCATGCAGCAACGCGCTTTCTCTAAATACCATTCCCCCGGCCTCTGGACGAATGCTTGTTGTAGCCACCCTGCTCCGGGCGAGACCGTGCAGGAAGCCGCAGTACGAAGGATGCAAGAAGAGTTAGGAATTGCTATTGAAGCACCAGAAACTTTGTTCACTTTCCAATATCAAGTGGAGTTCAACAACGGCTTGTTCGAACATGAACTTGATCATGTACTGCTTTGCAGGCTGCCGGCGCAGGAGTTTAACCTCAACGAAGAAGAAGTAGCCTCCGTAAACTGGCTATCCTCAACTGCAATTGCTGAACAATTAGAACAGCATCCAGAACATTTCACCCACTGGTTCCGCTTGGTGTTTGATCGAGTTCGCGAACTTATAGGCTAAGATTCACAGAGCTTCCGTAAGCTTCGCTTGTAAGCTCCAGTCAACACTAACCGGCCTTTCATTCCTCTTTGGCGTTTACAATGCTTCTTAGGCCAATAATCAAAGCCTCGTCTTCCCAGAAGAAAAGAAGCTTGGGCCACAACTTTCTATCACGATTTATCATTTACCATCACTTATTCATTCATCAACTTCATGATATGCTTAAAAAGCCCATACCAAAAGTTAAAGTCAGAAAGTGAGTGTCTGATATTCAATCAAATGTATAAGTTTACTATACAATCAAACCCGAGCGCATGAAAAAACTTTTTACCCTCCTACTTCTTGTAACCGCCGGACTATCGGCTTCTGCCTCCCACTTGATGGGTGGTCAGATTCATGCTCGTCAAATCCCGGGTACGGCTTTAACTTACGAAGTAACCATCCGCCTGTTTCGTGATGTACTAGGTATTAATATGTCGGCCCCACAACTAAGGGTATATAGCGGCAATAGTACCCAATACACCAGCAGCATGACCACACTGGCAGGCTCAGGCATCGTCAATGGCTTTCAGTATCCTACGGAGTGGTATGTTTACAAAGATACCATCACCTTCGCGGCTCCTGGTCAATACAGACTGGCGTACAACGAGTGCTGCCGAAATGCAGCCATTGTGAATGCAGGCAATAGCCAAACCATGTTCCTTGAAACCAACTTGACGGTTTTTCCCAATGGAACATTCAATTCCAGCCCTGAATTCCTGTTAGATCCAGTAGGCTTTGTGCCTCTCAACCAACAGTGGCTCAGCAATCCATTAGCATTCGACGCAGATGGCGATTCACTCGTTTTTAGAATTGACACACCTTTCGCAAACTTGAATGCCAATGTGACCAACTATGTATTTCCTGCGTCAGCAGCTGGCGGCTTGCTCAATGTTAATTCCTTCACCGGAGAAATCCGCTGGACACCTTCTACAGTAGGCAACTACATCTTCTCTTATGTGGTAGATGAATACCGCAATGGACAGTTGATTGGTAGCGTAGTGCGTGATTACCAGTACGTGGTGATGATGTCGAGCAATACACCTCCTGTGCCTTTAGCTACTTCTGTCAACGGGCCAGTTATCAGCACAGTAAACGGCGTTACTACCGCAAACTTCCCAGCGGGCCAAGCAGGTTCTATCACACTTACCTACACCGACAACAACAACGACAGCTTAGTGATGCAGGCATTTGGCCGCCACTTCCTTCCCGGAAGCAGCTTGCCAGCCAACTTCAACTTTGTCCAACTAGACGCACAACCTGGCGTTAGCACCACACGTTTTGTTCGAGGCACCCTCAACTGGACACCTTCGGCTATCGCCAATGACCCAGCAAACGACTGGACCTGTGTGTTCCGTGTGTCAGATGTTACCAATGGCATCCGTTTCTTCCGCGATGAAACCATGCTCATTCGTGCAACTACTACCACCAGTGTCAACAACCCAAGCCTCTCTCCTCTAAGTCTTTATCCTAATCCGGCGTCAAGTGGCAACTGGAATATGGGCTTCAGCTTGAATGAGCAAGCGAATATTCGGGTTAGAATCGCAGACCTTCAAGGCCGTTTGCTCCACAATGACTATTATGGAAACTACCCTGTAGGCCAACACCTGATTGTTCGTCAGGACGCCTTGCCACAAGGTTTGTATCTGGTAGAACTAGAAGCTAATGGACAAGTTATTGCCAAAGAGAAACTGCTGATTAAGTAAGAAGCTTCCCATTGATTTCATTTCGAAAAAGGTCTGATGTTATCCATCAGACCTTTTTTATTGGAAGAAAATGCGAGCTTCCACTGGATAATGATCCGAAAGTTGGCGTCCGTTGCTTCTTTTGGGTTGAATGACGTGATATGAATGGGTGATAAAACCGCGAGTGAGGATAAAATCGATGAGTTTATGCCGGGCTTTTGGCCAGGTAAAGCCATTGAAGGTTGGAGTAGTATCCAGGGAAGGACGTGTTTCAGTTAGGCCGCCTTCGCGAAGTATTTTTAGCGGTTGCTCGTGATATTCACAGTTGAAGTCACCCATTACAATTACCGGCTGAGCTTGTTGGCGCACCCAAGCTGCAAGCTGTCTGGCCGACTCTGCTCGTGCTTTCACCCCTATATGGTCAAAGTGAGTGTTGAGTACCAAGAAGATTTTCTTGTTTTCCTTAAGTTTAACCCAGCTAGCGATGCGTGGCAGTGCAGCATCCCAACCTTTATTGGGAAAGTTGGGCTGCTCTGAAAGCCAAAAAGTGCCGGAGTCTAAGAGACTAAAACGGTCAGTTCGCCAATAAATGGCTGCGTGTTCACCGGCAGTTTGTCCATCATCGCGCCCACGGCTGTAGCGGGAATAGCCTTGCATCACGATATCTAAAAATTGGAGTTGAGAATTAAGTGCTTCTTGAACCCCTAAAATATCGGGTGCTTCACAAGAGGCATAGAGCCCTTTTCCCATCAGGAAACTGCCTACCTCAGCCCTTCTTTCCTTCCAAGCATCCTGCCCATCCGCTGGATTGTCGTAGCGAAGGTTGTAGGTCATCACATGAAGAGCTTGGAGCGTATTTTGGCTGTTTGCAACAGAAGTCAAAAGAGAAAATAAGAAGGCCAACAGTAAAGAATAAAGTTTCACACTGAAAATTAAGGAACTGACGCATTATTAAAGAATTGACAAGTCTGCAAACAACCATTCCAATAAATATTTGTAAAAAAGGCCCTTGCAAAATTTTAAGTAAAAACTAAATTTGTATCCAATTGAATACAATTTCACCAATGTTCTTTATTGAGAAAACCTATGAATTTGATAAATGGCTTAAGAGATTAAGTGACTTACGAGCAAAGGCAAAAATTTTAATCAGGATACAAAAACTGGAACAAGATGAACACTTTGGAGACTGCAAATCAATAGGTAATGGAATCAGAGAATTGAGGATTGATTTTGGGAAAGGCTACAGAGTGTACTTTGTAAAATCAGGTGAAAAGATAATCCTTCTTCTAATTGGCGGAGATAAATCCAGTCAAGAGCAAGACATAAGAAAGGCTAACGAGATTCTAAAAAAGTTAAATGAATAAAGAAATGGGAACCTCAAAATTTGACATTGCTGATTACTTAGACAGTGAAGCAATGATTGCAGAATACCTCAATGCTGCATTAGAAGAGGGAGACGACCGTGCTATTGTAATAGCAATTGGCCATGTGGCTAAAGCTATTGGGATGACGAAAATTGCAGAAGAAACAGGCCTCAGCAGGCCAAGTTTGTATAAAGCCCTCTCGGAAGGCGCGAAGCCACAATTTTCAACGATTCTTAAAGTGCTTCGAGCAATTGGGGGCGAAATCAGAATTACACCTGTCTCTGCTTCTTGAAATTGAACTAAGAACCCCTCAAACACCATAAAACTGCCAAATTAAAGGCGTTTTCGTGAGTGAATGAGGGGTTTTGTTTGGAGTATCTTGAAACCGCTAATTACGATTTCGTTCAATACCCTTCAATCTTCACACAAACATTTTGGGCTTCGGTAAAGAAATCGAAGCTTTTGAAGCCTCCTTCGCGGCCCACGCCACTGTCTTTCATGCCTCCAAAAGGGGTTCGTAAATCACGAAGGTTCCAGGTATTTACCCATACGAAACCGCTATGCAAGCGCGCTGCTACACGGTGCGCCCGATGGATGTTTTCGGTCCAAACGCTTCCGGCTAAGCCATAACGCGTACTGTTGGCTAGCGCAAGCGCTTCTTCCTCTGTATCAAAAGGCGTAAGCGTAGCCACAGGTCCAAATATCTCCTCTTGGTTGGTGCTGCAATCCATGCTCAGATTTTCAATTAGCGTTGGTGCAACATAATAGCCCCCTTCGGCTTCGCCACCAGGATATGCTCTTTCTCCTCCGCACAACACTATTCCACCTTCCTGTTTAGCCGTTTCAATCTTAGCCAAGATTTTCTCCATATGAGGCTTCGATACCACCGCTCCCATGAACACCTCCGGATTGGAAGGATGGCCGACTTTGATTTTCTTGGCTTCAGCCACCAAACGATCCCGAAACTCGTTGTAAACCGAGCGTTCTACCAAGATTCTGGAGCCGCACAAGCAGATTTGTCCTTGATTAAGGAAAGAAGAACGAACACTCATTCTAACCGCTTCATCCAGATTGGCATCCGCAAAAATGATATTGGGGTTTTTACCTCCTAATTCGAGCGAAAGCTTCTTAAACATAGGCGCAGCAGTACGCGCAATTTGAGCGCCTGTGGCGGTTCCTCCAGTAAAGGAAATCGCCGGGATGCCTGGATGTTCGGACAATGCTTGACCAACCTTTCCACCTAAACCATGAACAATATTGAGCACACCAGCAGGAAGACCGGCTTCTGCCACAATTTCACTCAGAAGATAAGCAGTGTAAGGCGTAACTTCTGATGGTTTGCCAATCACACAATTGCCGGCAGCCAATGCTGGGGCAATTTTCCAAGTGAACAGGTAGAGAGGCAGATTCCAAGGAGAGATACAACCAACTACGCCCAATGGATGCCGCAAGGTGTAGTTGAGCGCCTGACCTTCCATGCTGTGCACTTGAGCATCGAAGTGAAGCAAGGCGGTAGCGAAAAAGCGGAAGTTGGCTGAAGCGCGAGGAATATCAACCTCACGAGTTAGCCATAGTGGTTTCCCGTTGTCTTTGCTTTCCGCCTCAGCCAGTTCATCGAATCGGCGCTCAATACCATCCGCGATGCGCATGAGCATTTCATAGCGAAACTGCTTGCTGCTTCTTCCCCAATCTTGGAAAGCGCGAGCAGCAGCTTGGTATGCTTCTTCTACATCGCGTTGGTCAGAATCCGGCACTTCACTGTACACTTGCCCGTTGGCAGGACTATCATTAGGCAAATATTGACCGGAGGCCGGCGCCTGAAATCGGCCATTGATGAAGTTATGCAGACGAATCATGGCCTATCTAACCACTTCACCCGGCCAAGCCATAATTCCACCCAGCATATTGAACACCTGTTCGTGCCCTTGCTCGGCAATAAAGTTGGAAGCAGTAGCCGAACGTGCGCCTGAGCGGCAATAAACGTAATAGTTTTTACCGCTTTCGAGGTTCATGATTTGATCGAAGAAGTCGCCGGAGCGGATGTCGATGTTGCGAGCACCAGCCAAATGGCCTTCTGCATACTCTTCCGGGGTTCTTACATCAAGGAGGACCGCGTTAGGGTCGTTGGCTAAGCCTTGTGCAAAAGCTGCACAATCGATATTCTGAAAACTCATGGATACTGATTTGAAGTTGAAGTTAAAGGAAGGATTTTAATCCAGTAAACGACTTTTAATTAGGGTAAAAAGTTTGGTCAAAAAACGAAAAAGCCGCAAAAAAAGCGGCTTTTTGAAAATTGGAAGAAGAATTAGGCCAAGGTTTCTGTAACAACAGGAGCCGAGGTTTTTTGGATGGCACCCATTCCACCTTTTACATTCACAATTTGGTTAAAACCATGTCTGCGAAGGATAGAACAAGCAATCACCGACCTGTATCCGCCTGCGCAATGTACCAGCCAAGTGTCATTAGCATTAAGTCCACCAATGTATGATTCCAGATCCCTTAATGGAGCAAGATGGGCATCAGGAACATGACCATCCGCATATTCACCAGCGCGACGAACGTCGAGAACAGGATGCGATTGCCACTGCTCCGCAAAAGCCTCTGCTTCCATATTCGGAATATGATCTACCACTTCTCCGGCATTTTTCCAGGCTTCGAATCCGCCTACCAAGTAGCCGGCAATATTCTCAATGCCTACACGCGCCAAGCGCAAAATAGCTTCCTGTTCTTTACCAGCATCTGCTACAATAACAAGGCGTTGTTTGATGTCCACCAACGTGCCGACCCAAATTGCATAAGAGCCGTTAAGACCAACGTTGATAGCACCGGGAATAAAGCCTTCGAGGAAGAGATCTGGGTCGCGACTGTCTAAAACAATAGCGCCTTCTGCCATTTCCTGCTTCACTTCGCTGATATTAAGACCGCGATTGTTTCGAGCAATCACTTCTTCAACCGGATCATAACCATGGCGGTTAATTAGGGCGTTTTTCACGAAGTATTTAGGAGCTGGAAGTTGTCCATCAAGCAAAACAGAGGCAAACTCTGACTTACTCATTGGCTGTAAAGCATAATTACTTTGCTTTTCAGCTCCAATGGTAGAGACCTTTTCTTTACCAATGGTTTTGCCGCACATAGAACCAGGCCCATGACCAGGATAAACCAGTAAGTGATCAGCCAAAGGCATAATTTTATGCTGAATGGTCTCGTAGAGATTAGCGACTTGCTCTTCTTTGGAGATGATCACTCCGTCGAGTAAATCCGGACGACCTACATCTCCTACGAACAAAGTATCGCCGGTGAAAATGCTGTGTTCTTGGCCATTTTCATCAGAGAGCAGGAAACAGGTAGACTCCGGCGTATGTCCAGGAGTGTGAATGGCTTTGATGGACAGCTTACCGAGGGTGAAGACTTCGCCATCAGCGGCATTATGGATGGGGAATTGAGCTACTGCACCCGGTCCATAAACAATGGTTGCACCCGTAGCTTTAGCCAAGTCTACATGTCCTGAGACAAAGTCTGCATGAAAGTGTGTCTCGAAGATGTACTTGATGCTTGCACCACGAGATTGGGCGAGATTAAGGTAAACGTCGATATCACGGATTGGATCCACAACCGCAGCCTGTCCTTCAGATTCCAGGTAGTAAGCGGCTTCTGCAAGGCAGTTGGTGTAAAGCTGTTCGATGTACATAGGGAGGCAGTTTTTTGTTTTTTAACCAGACTTAAAAGTCTAAAGTTCCATGTCTAATTTTTCTACTTTAACTGTGTTTATTCTGGTATCTGATACCGATAAAACAGTGAGTAAGCAGGTACCGGATTCCATTCGGGCATTCACTTCAGGAATAGCACCAAAAGCGTCCATCAGCAGGCCGCCAAGTGTCTCATAATCTCCTTCCGGAAGGTTAAGGCCATACTTTTTATTCAAATAGTCAACCTCAAGCCTTGCAGAGAAAATCCAAAGATTGTCTTTGAGTGAGCGCTCATCTTGATCATCCACATCGTATTCATCTTCAATTTCACCGAAGATCTCTTCGAGTAAATCCTCACGTGTAACAATACCGGAAGTTCCACCAAACTCATCAACAACTAAAGCAATACTTCTATGCTCTTTACTGAATTTATTGAAAAGCTGAAGGGCCGGCATGCTCTCAGGCACAATCATCAATTCATGCATCAAATCACGGAGATTGGCCTTGGGTTCGAGTAAGGCAGAGAAATGAATGAAGCCCGTGCAATTATCGATTTCTTCTTCATAAACCACTATTCGGCTGTGGCCACTTTCCATAAACACCTTGCGTAGCTCTTCCAGAGACTCATTCACTTCAATGGAAACGATTTCGGTTCTGGGAACCATGCATTCCTTCACTTTAACTTGGTCAAACTGAAGAGCGTTTTGGAAATAGTCAATATCAACCGGATGGTCGTCAGTTTTGGTTTTAGAGGAAGTTTCGCGAATGAATTGGTCAAGGTCAATTTTCTGAAAAACGGGCGTATTCACTTCAAGAGGCAGCCTAAAAACACGAGTAATGAGGAATTCAGAGGTTTTCACTATTACCCATACCAACGGAAAAAGCAGTACATACGCAATATTGAGAGGGATGGCGAAAAGCAGTAGTGCTTTATCGGCCATTAGGCTAAAAGCTAGTTTGGGAAGAAATTCTCCTAAAATGAGCACCACGCCAGTTGAAACAAGGGTTTCCAGGAGAATAGTGAGCAGTTCGTTTTCAGGGGAAATATGAAAAGTTTGCTGAATGAGGGGTTGCAATTGGCTGGCCATCAGCGAGCCATAAATTACAATAGAGATGTTAACGCCAATGAGGATGACCCCGATAAACCGAGAAGGATGTTTGATAAACTTGGTAAGGAGCATGGCAGAAAAATTGCCTTGCTTGCTTTTGAGCTCCAATCGGAGGCGGTTTGCCTGAAAGAAGGCAATCTCGATTCCGGAGAAGAATGCAACCCCTACTAAGGTTAATAAAATGAGGAGTACGGTGCTCACGAATGATTTTTACGGTTGAGGAAACGCCTTCGGGCACGCCGGAGGCTAAAAGTGAACGCTGCAAGGAAAGACACTACGAATAGCATCAGCGGCGTACGCTGAAGTCCGCCAAGTTTCTCGGCTTGCCAGGTTCCGGCAGCAGCAGCACCGATGGCTACAATAAGCCAAAGTGCATCGCTGAAGGTCATCCAGCGGCTGCTTTTTTGTTGATGATTGGCAGGTTGGTCCGGCATTACTTCAAACTTACAACTCCTTTAACATTCAAAATACGATAGCGACTGAAATCCTGATTGGATTCAAGACCGTCGCCATAGATAATTTCATCTTTAGTTTTAATACGTACTGGCTGATCGGTGTATAACCGATCTTGATTTTCATACCATACCAGCTTTTCGGTATTGAGGCTGTCCCCTTTTTCATTAACTACAAGTACCCGGCCTCTCACTTCCATCATTTGACTGAGGGTGAAACGTTTGCCATAATCAGCTTTGAGGAAAGCATTTTGTTGTTCCCTGCTGTCAAAAAAACGTGCTTGCAGCCCTTTGGGCATTTCGGTGTAGCTTTCGCCCATGGTCACACGCACCACCACAGGCGCATTCACCTTGGCTTTCAGTTTAGCGGAATCGGTATAAAGAATTTCTACTATTTCCGCTAATTCTCGATTTAGATTTTTTACGTCAGCAAAGAGCTGAATTTTCTTAGGCTCATTGGTGCACGCAGAAAGTGCAAGTAGCAGGATAAAACTTGCTTCTAATGCGCGTTTAATCATACTTACGTTGAACAAACCACAAATCATTCAAGGTAAATCCTAAAGTTAACCTTAGGAAATTCTCTTGAATGAGAGAATTACTAGTGGTACCACGCTGGCCATATTCAGCAGCAAAATGAATTTGCGAAAAAGATTTCCGAATGGGAAGACTCATGCCAAAGCTGAAGGCCCACTCATTAATAGGCGTTTCTCTTAGCTGCAAATAAGTTTCATGGTAACGAAATCCTGCCCGATAGCGAACCAGTTTGAAGTAATTCCAACCTTTCATGGTAGCAGAAGGGTTAGGTATCCATTGTCCGCCGAGTGAAAGTTGGAAACTATTACGCAGCGAATCAGAGAATCCGAAAGAGCGAAAATCGGCCCAGTTTTGCATGCGCATTTCGGCACCAACCAACCAATTACCCTCCTTTTCATAACCAATACCAAAACCAAAACGAGAAGGCAAACGATAATCTGGATCTGAGTTCTGAACCTTGACAATAGTATCAGATACCAACGGAACCCCGGTAGAAGAAAGATTGCGGAAGCGAATTCCAAAGAGTGAGCGATCAGCGTTGAGGCTCAGAGGCAAATCGTAGAAAGCCCCTAATGTAAGGAATCGGTCTTTTGACTTGCTGGTAAAAATGCGGTATTGAGCGCCACCTGTAATTAACATCTGACGAAGGTTTACCCCATCTGAAATAAGGGTATTGAGTGCGAACGTAGTATCGGGAAAGAAGATGTATTGTTGTTGGGTAATGCTTCCAAACAAATAAGTGGCTTTCACACCGATGCTCATGTTTCTTCCTAAGCTAAAGCCATTGGCGATGTACGCCTGATTCAACCCCCCATTTCCGCTAAACCTAGAAAAATAAGGAGCGAGGCCAGTATCGGTGGTGCTAGTTACCGCATAAGAAGCATTAGAATAGGGCAGCAAACCAGCAGAAAATCCCCAAAACTTGGTGAGTGGAAAAGACAAAGCACCATAAGCGAAATTTGTATTCTGTTTAAAAAGCGACCCTTCGCTATTTCTTGCAGTTCCTATTTGGCTATTTACTGCAAAATCATAAGCCGTAAGACGAAGTCTCGCCAAACTTGCAGGATTCAATAGAGAAGGAACCGTTCCATCGGCGAGAACAATACCGAGATCGCCCATGCCTCGTTGCATGGTAAAAGTAGAAGGCGTTAAGTCGCCTAAACCAAAGCGGGCGTAGGCGGTACCTCCTGGAATTACCTGGCTGAAACCGTTAAAAGAGAGGAGTGATCCAAAGAAAAGGAGAACAAAAGTGAGCCTAAGGCGTATTATCATGGTGGAGAATAATTGCCGCAAGTCCTTGCAAGACAAGATGCGGCCGGGCAAATATCGGTTTTTCGAATGCGTTTTCAAAAATGGGAGCGTCACCGCCACACAAAACGACCAGAACATCGGGGTATTGTAGCGCGGCCTGAGCTAAAAAAGCCTTCATTTCTGCCAGAATTCCTTGCCGAGCTCCTTCTTGCATGGCCTCGGCGGTATGTCGACCAGGCCAAACTGCATGACCAGAAGGAGGGTGAAGCAGGGGCAGTTTACCCGTAAAACGGTGCATAGCTTCAAGGCGCATGGTTAAACCAGGGGAAATAAAACCACCTAAGTGGATACCTTCCGCGCAAAAATCCATAGTCAGGCAGGTACCTAAGCTAAGAATCACCAATGGTTTTGGGCCAAACTCGTGCAAAGCTCCGGCAATCAAAGCAAAGCGGTCTGGGCCGAGCTCTAGTAAATTATAATGGCTGTTCACCAAGCCATCCGGAAAAGGTGCAGCAAGTCGGAAATGATTTATTCCAAGCTTTTCAACAAACGCTTGAATTTGATTTTCCGCCTTGCTCACACAAAGCCAACCAATAGCATCAAGGTTCGTTGGAGGACACCAAACAGAAAGGGCCTGGTAATCAACCAGGCCACTTTCTATCCACTGGTTTTGTACCACCAGTGCCCATTTTATTCGGGAATTGCCACCGTCAATCAACAAGCATCGCATGGAATGCGGCAGACAGGTTAAAAGTTATTCAACGGTAACAGACTTCGCCAAGTTCCTTGGCTGATCCACATTACAACCACGTAAAGTGGCGATATGGTAAGAAAGAAGTTGCAGTGGAACAGAGTTAATCAAAGGAGAGAGCGCATCGTGTGTTTCCGGCACCTCAATAACGAATTCGGCCAGCTTACTCACTTCAGTATCGCCAGGATTAACAATAGCAATTACGCGACCTTTACGCGCACGAACTTCTTGAATGTTACTAACCACCTTGTCGTACTGGTTATTTTGAGTAGCGATTACCACAACCGGCATCTTATCATCAATCAATGCAATAGGACCATGCTTCATTTCAGCAGCAGGGTAACCTTCAGCATGGATGTAAGAGATTTCCTTAAGCTTCAATGCACCTTCGAGGGCAACTGGGAAATTCACACCACGACCAAGGAAAAGAAAATCCTGAGCATCTTTAAACTCTTCAGCGAGGGATTGAATTTGTTCATTAAGCTTCAGGGCAGCTTCTACCTTAGCTGGAATTGTTTCCATCTCGATAAGAATCTTACGGAGTTCACCTTCGCTAATGGCACCTTTACGATGACCCACCCATAGGGCCATTTGAATCAATACCGTTACTTGAGCAGTGAAAGCTTTTGTAGAAGCCACACCAATTTCAGGGCCGGCATGAGTATAGGCTCCGGCATGAGTAGCGCGAGGAATAGAGGAGCCTACTACATTACAAACTCCGAGAACAGTAGCGCCTTTTTGCTTAGCCAGTTCGATAGCAGCTAGCGTATCGGCTGTTTCACCACTTTGAGAGATTGCAATTACAATATCATCGTGATGTACGATAGGATTACGATAGCGGAATTCGGAAGCATAATCTACTTCTACCGGAATTCGTGCTAAGTCTTCGAAAAGATATTCAGCTACAAGGCCGGCATGCCATGAAGTACCACAAGCGATGATGAGAATACGTTTCGCATTCATAAGCTTGTACTGATACTCGCTCATACCACCCATGAAGATGGTGCCATTTTTGGGGTCAATTCGACCACGCATTGAATCAAAGATAGAGCGAGGCTGTTCGAAAATCTCCTTCATCATGAAGGTATCGTAGCCGCCTTTCTCGATCATCTCGAGTTGTAGTTCCAACTCCTGCACTTTGGCAGATTTGACTACATTCTCGATGGTTTTAATAGAAAGTTCATTATTGGCGATGATGGCGATTTCACCGTCATTTAAATAAACCACACTCTTGGTGTATTCGATAATTGGAGAGGCATCGGAGGCAAAGAAGAACTCTTGATCGCCTAAACCAACAACCAAAGGGCTTCCTTTACGAGCAGCCACCAACATACGAGGTTCATCTTTAGCCATTACAACGATAGCGTAAGCGCCATGAACTTCAGCCAGCGCTAAACGTACCGCTTCATCCAAAGAAACATTCTCAGATTCTCGGATAGAGTCGATGAGGTGAGCGAGCACTTCTGTGTCCGTATCACTTTCGAATACATGACCTTCGCTCATCAATTGCTTTTTCAGAGACGCATAATTCTCGATAATACCATTGTGGACAATCACCATGTTGCGGCTTTGGCTGTAATGCGGATGCGCATTTACATCATTTGGCTCACCATGAGTTGCCCAGCGAGTATGTCCTATACCAATTGTTCCTTCGGTATTGCTGACATCAAGTATTTCTTCCAGTTTGCTGACCTTTCCCACCGTTTTGTAAACGCTGAGATGGCCTTTGTTAATCAGTGCAATACCGGCACTATCATATCCACGATATTCCAGGCGCTGTAGGCCCTTAATAAGAATAGGTTTCGCTTGACGAGTGCCGATGTAGGCTACAATTCCACACATTTTCCTTCAGTTTTTGTTCAGATAAGTGAAAGTTACAACAAGTTTGGGTTTTAAGGCAACATGAGTACCGTTGCCTATCACGAGACGCTCAGCTCTAACTGAGCTGATGTTTGGGAGTAAGTAAAGACCGTATTGGCGATCTCCTCGTAAGTATCGCTGAATTTCCCGTGTTATCACGAATCGATATTGACGATTAGCCTCGTTAAATTGACCACCAAGATAGCTTTCTGTTGCATCTGCTACCAACGAGTTAGCGCCGGTAGAATCAGAAGCAAGAATTACAAGGCTAGCTGGGCGGGTAAATAAACTAGGAAGAAGGCCCTCTACAGGGCTTAACACCAATTCAGCTTTATTTATTAAGATTTTATTATTTCTGGAAAGAGAATCCAGATATGGGAAGAGCAGCTTGGTTTTATAGCCCGCCAAACCCGACATAAAAGAATTTCCAGAAGCTGGGTTTACTTGTCCGAGGATTGATTCTATGGAGCCATTACGTTCCGAGCGATAAATGTTGGCCGTAGCACCATTGGGGGCTAAAACAAAATCGAAGCGTTTACGACTACTTCCCTGTTTGTAATACAAACTCACCACGGAGTTCACGTTTCGCAGGTTAAAACCGAGCATACATCCTTCTCCTGAGGGCGGACAGTTAGGCGACTTCACCATAAAACCTTTGAAGAAATCCCAGAAGTTGGCATTGTTTGCTATGCCTGGTTTACCACTTTCAGAAAGAATTTTTTGGCCAAAAGCATCACTAAGCCTAATTCTTTCAGCAGCAGGTATCGTAACCACACTGTCTTTACCGCCCAACCATTCATTGGAAGTGATAGCGGAAAGAGGTCTTGGTTTAAACTGTTTGCTTCCTAAAAGAGTAGAAGAAACAGAGGGATTGAAAGTGTTGAAATAAACAGAATCCTTACTGAGTTTGGTATTCAGTTCATATACTTCTAGAGAAAAATCGCGGCTGGTATCGCCGTAGAAATAGTCATATTTAAGACTAAGCACAACAGAATCGAGGGTGAGCGTGTCACCGAAGTTGATGTTTTCGGTGACTAGTGCCGCTTGGGCAACAAAAGAAGAAGTCGTTAATCCAAAAATGGGATCATAGATACATCCCACCAAGTTGGAGGATGAATTACTGGTTCTTAACGAATCTTCCCTAAGGGTTGTGGATTCAACAGAAGAAGTATCAACCTGATAGACCCCTACGCCATTTACATTGGGCAGGAGACCAGCGCCAAGCGTCCCTTCTTCGCTGCATGCACTAAGGATGAGAAGCCCTGCAAGCAGCCCTAACAGCCAATACCTCATATCAGGACTGACTGATTCGATAAAATTCTTTGATACAAGTCGAAGTAATGATCGGCCCATTGTTCATTTTCCTGATGCATTAAAATGGGCTTATCAGATAAACTATGAACGTGAGAAAGCACTGTAGGGTCGATATTGTCTTGGCCAATCACGATAGCATCAGCGAAAGTGGCCCCACCACGGTACATAGCATTACAATCCAAATCCGTGAAAAGACTTAAATCAGACTCAGTCATATCCTCATAGCAAGCCTTTGAAATAAAGTCTTCCGGCAAACGCTCCTCAAAATGACTTCCATATACAGAATAAACCACCTTTGTATCCTTAAAAATAGGATTATCGTGGTATAGCTTCCGGATATAGAGAGGGATAAGAGAAGTCATCCATCCATTGCAATGAATGATATCAGGTGACCATCCGAGTTTAACCACAGTGTCGAGGACGCCTTTATTAAAGAAAATCATGCGTTCATGATTGTCTTCAAAGAATTTTTCATTGGCATCTCTCAAGGAATACTTACGCTGAAAATAATCTTCATTATCAAGGAAATACACCTGCATTTTAGCCTGCGGAAGGGATGCTACCTTGATTATGAGTGGATTATCGTTATCGCCAATCACAACATTGATGCCTGACAAACGTACAACTTCATGAAGGCGATGACGCCTTTCATTGATAAGGCCATAACGGGGCATCAACACCCTGATTTCCATTCCTTTTTCTTGGATGGCTTGTGGCAGGGCACGTGCTATTCTAGCAACATCGGTCAGCATCACGTAGGGGTCCATCTCGTGCGCCACAAACAGGATGCGGTGTTTTCTCATCTCAAAAAGCGGTTCAGTCTTAAAAATCATGCAAAATTAAGGCATAAACTCTTAATCTTGAAAGTAATCTATTAGTTTGGCTGTCTTGTTAAGTATTTTAAGGCCTCTTGAAAGTATTTCGGCACATTTCTGCTTTAACGGCCTGGCGTGAAAGCCTCTCCAAAAACGCCAAGGTGGGGTTTGTTCCGACTATGGGAGCACTTCATGAAGGCCATGAATCGTTAATGCGTGCCTGTAAAGAGGGGTCTGAAGTTTCTGTACTCAGCATTTTCGTGAATCCAACCCAGTTCAATGACCCTGAAGACTTCCGAAAATACCCAACAACACCAGATTTAGACTTAGAAATGGCCTATCGGAGTGGCATGGAAGTGGTGTTTATGCCTGAAGCTCATGAGATATATGCAGAGGACGTACAAGCTTTCGACTTTGGAGCCTTGGAGCAAGTCATGGAAGGCAAAGAGCGCCCTGGCCATTTTCGCGGCGTTGGACAAATTGTCAATAAACTGCTTGACCTTGTAAAGCCTCATCAGCTGTACATGGGGCAGAAAGATTTTCAACAGTGCGCCATCATTGCTTCCTTACTTCAACAAACTCGTAAAACTGAAACTGAACTAAAGATTTGTCCAACAGTAAGAGAAGCTTCCGGGCTAGCAATGAGTTCAAGAAACAGGAGATTAACAGAGGAAGCGCTTAAAAACGCCGCTTATCTCTCGGAGATTCTCTTTAAACTGGAAAAACTAGAAAACAGAAGCTTGCTATTTGAGCAGCTTTACGGCGCAAAAGCGGCCATTAATGCTATACCAGGGGTTGAGCTTGAGTACCTTGAAGTGGCCGATCGGCATGATTTACAGCAGCCAAGACCCGATAGTAAGCTTGTGATTTGTGCTGCAATTTGGATAGAAGGCGTGCGGCTTATCGATAACGTGCTTCCTAACTATTAATTTCCACTAACTTCGCCGCGCCAATTGCGCAACATGCAAATTCAGGTTCTCAAATCAAAAATCCACCGGGCAGTAGTAACACAGGCTGAGCTTCATTACGTAGGAAGCATCACCATCGATGAAGCCCTTATGGAAGCCGCCAACCTTATCGAAAACGAAAAGGTCCAAGTGGTCAATATCAACAATGGCGAACGCCTTGAAACTTATGTCATCAAAGGCGAGCGAAACTCCGGTATCGTTTGCTTAAACGGGCCTGCAGCTCGTAAAGCTCAGGTTGGCGACATCGTAATTGTAATTGCTTACGCATTGATGCCGTTTGACGATGCGAAGCACTTCAAACCCATTACGGTTTTCCCAGATTCCAACAACCGCGTAGTCTGAGCATCATGAAAATGCTCCTGCGCTTCTTTCTTCCACTGGTGTTAGGCATTTTCCTGATGTGGTGGGTGTTTAAAGAGCAGGATTTTCAACTTCTTGCCGATAACCTCGCCAAGGCAGATTACTCTTGGCTACTCATTTCGATAGGTTGCGGACTTCTGAGCCATCTGGTTCGCGCTATGCGTTGGAAAGTGCTGATGCAACCACTGGGATACCAACCTACCCTTTGGAACACCTTCCATGCGGTGATGGTAGGCTATATCGCCAACCTGGCTTTCCCCAGGATGGGAGAAGTTTCGAAATGCGGCAGTCTTGCAAAGAAAGAATCCTTAGCCGTAGAAAAACTCTTGGGTACAGTAGTCGTGGAACGATTGTGGGACCTTATCAGCTTACTCATTATTTCAGCGGCAGTTGTAGTTATCAACCTTACGCTTTTTGCAGATCCAATCATGGAATTTGTGGAGTCCAAATCCGGAACCATCAACTGGTGGATTCCAGCCACATTAGGCGTTATTGGAGTATTAATGCTCGCTTCCCTCCCTTGGTTTTTAAGGCAAATTCGCCAAAAAGCAGGCAGTAAATCCTGGTTTATCAAAATAAACGACTTTATAAAAGGTGTAGTTGAAGGCCTCGCAGCATTCAAAAAAATGGAACGTAAGGGCCTATTTCTTCTGCTTACTGCGCTGATTTGGCTGCTCTATTGGCTGATGGTTTATCTGTGTGTTTTCTCTATAGAAGCCACCTCCAACATGGACTTTAATGACGGTTGGATGCTATTAGTTGTAGGAAGCTTCGGAATAGTAGCTCCGGTTCAAGGAGGAATAGGCGCCTACCATGCCATCATGGTTGCCTTTTTAACTCATTTACCTCACAGAACCATAAATGGTGACGATGCTTTAGTTTTTGCGACACTTAGTCATGCCAATCAAACCATCATGATCATTGTAGTAGGATTTATCTCCCTGTTGGTGATGTTCTTTACCCCTAATCGCAAAGGCCATGTCGCTAAGAGATAAGATTGTAACCAAGGAAGAGGCTATTCGTTTAGCTAAGCAATGGCGTGACCAAGGCAAGCATTTGGTATTTACCAACGGATGCTTCGACATACTCCACAAGGGCCATGTATTGAATTTAGAACAAGCGGCACATTTAGGCGATTGCCTCATTGTAGGGTTGAATTCTGATGATTCTGTGAAACGACTTAAAGGCTCTTCAAGGCCCTATCAAAGTCAGGATAGCCGTGCTACTGTATTGGCAGCATTAGCTTCTGTTAATTTGGTGGTGATGTTTGAGGAAGACACACCAGAAGCATTAATAGCTTCTTTGAATCCGCATGTACTTGCTAAAGGTGGAGATTATACCCTTGAGGCCATTGCGGGCGCGAAGCATGTAATTGCCCATGGCGGGCGTGTGGTAACCCTTCCGCTTTCTGAAGGGCATTCAACCACTTCTGTACTTGAGCGGATGCGAATTTGAAGCCCTGGGTGAAGCGTTTACACCACCATTTAGTTAAAATTAACGTAATCCCTTTAGGGTTAGCGTATTTTTGCGCTCTTTGTAGGATATGAGGCTATCATTGACATTCGCGCTAATGTTGCTGACAACATTTGGCATCCATGTTACACTTCAAGCACAGAACGGAAGTCACTGGCGATTTGGGCAGTCTGCTGGGGTAGTTTTTAGTGGTGGAACAGCCACTGGTGTTGTAGGTAGTGCTATGCAGTCTATTGAGGGTTGTGCTACGCAAAGTGACGCAGCCGGCAACTTGCTGTTCTATACCAATGGAAGTACCATTTGGAACCGAAATAATCAGGTAATGCTGGACGGTAGCGGTCTATTAGGAGAAGAAGGCGCTTCACAAAGTGCTTTAATTATTCAAAGGCCTAATCTTCCCAACCAGTATTATGTGATTACCATTTCAGCTTCGGCCAATACTGCTGCGTATTCAGTGGTTGATATGACCCTCGATGGTGGCAATGGAGGTGTAGTAGCTGCTACCAAAAACACCTTGTTTGCTTTTGATGTATTGCCAAAAATTACAGGCACTAGACATTGCAGCAGCTCCAATTTCTGGATTATACTTCAAAACGCATTAGGCCCAGGCTTTAGCTCTTATTTAGTGACCACCACCGGAATTAGTGGTGCTCCCGTCATCTCGTCAGCCGGTTTTTCTGCAAATGGAAACGTGGGTGGATACATGAAAATGTCTCCCAATGGCCGTCAGTTGTTTACTACTTTAAACAATAATTCCGGAAACTTGATGGGGATTTTCAACTTCAATAATACCAACGGACAGATTACCCTCAACACACTTTTGCCTACATCCGGAGGAGAATATGGCGCTTCTTTTTCACCTGATAATCGCCGACTTTATGTTTCCGCTTCGAGAGATTCTGTCAATTCACTCGTGAGAAATGAGCTCTATCAGTTTAACCTTATGGCAGCAAACATCGGCCAATCCAAGCAGGTTATTTTTAGTGAATTGGATACGGCCAGAAAGTTTGGCGCCTTGCAAATAGGGTTAGATAAACGCATCTACATGGTACAGCGGTTCAAAGACCGCTTACATGCGATCCTTCAACCCAATGAATTAGGTGCTGCCTGTAATTTCCAGGATAGTGTCATCTTCTTACCCAACTCTACCGGCCGGTTAGGACTTCCCAACTTTATGGACCATATCTTCAACGACGGGGTACAAGCCAAGTTTGGATTTACGGCAGGTTGCGTAAACGCTCCGGTTAACTTTATAGACTCTTCTTATGTGGGTGTTTCAACCTATAATTGGAACTTCGACCTCACAGGCGTGGGATCCCCTGGAACCAGCACCGCAGCCAGCCCAACCCATACCTTTGTCACAGGCGGAACCTATACGGTAAGACTTATTGTTTTCGATGGTTGTGTAAGTCGGGATACCTTGGATAGGCAAATTTCTATCAGTACCACCATTCCTGTAGATATCGGTCCAGATTCTACTCGTTTGTGCGTAGGCACACCATTTACGTTAAGTTCGACCCAAATTGGCAGCTACGACTGGCAATTTGGTCAGCCTGGAAACTTTGTTTCTAATGGAAACACCACCTCTTCTCAACCAGTAAACAATTCCGGTTGGTACAAACTGGTTGTAAATGCCTCCGGATGTACTGGCTCTGATTCAGCCTTTGTGAACATCAATACAACTCCACCTATCATCAACCTCGGTGGCAACCGAACCCTTTGTTTTGGACAATCTGTCACGTTAGATGCAGGCAATCCAGGCTCAAGATATACCTGGAGCAATGGGTTGAACACCCAAACTATCAGCGTTAGCACTTCCGGGACTTACCGCGTTAGGGTTGAGCAAGATGCTTGTGAAGCCATAGACTCCGTAACTATCGCCATTGGAACTCCAGTTACCGTAGAAATAGGAGATGATAAAGCCGCTTGTGACGGCCAACTAGTTGAAATCATTCCAACAGTTTCATCTAATGTGACCGGTTATCGCTGGTCAAATGGAGCTACAACTCCAACGATAGTAACATCCGATACTGGCAAAGTAGTCCTGACTGTGGTGGATGCCAACAATTGTCCGGCATCAGATAGCTTGATGATACGCAATGCTTGTCCACAAATTGTTGCACTTCCTAATGCCTTTACTCCTGACGAAAATGGGTTGAATGATAGCTTCCGACCAACTGGACTTGACACTTCTATTAGCAATCCGGCCAATAAAGTATATCTGCTAGAAGTTTACAACCGCTTTGGTGAGTTAATGTTTTCCTCGGTTGCACCAGGTATTGGCTGGGACGGAAATTACAACGGCAACCCGATGTCGGAAGGCCGTTATGCCTATTTTATTCGCTACACAGACCCTCAAACCGGAAATGTAATTGAAAACAGAGGTACGGTTCATTTACTTCGCTAATGCCTTACGACTTTCATTCCGACTCTAAAGCATACCTTGATTTGCTCATCCGTAACTCGGAAAAGAGCATAGTTCCGTTTATTGAGCAACATCTGCCCAAAGGAAAAACTATACGAGGCTTACGAATTTTAGAGCTAGGCTGCGGAGAAGGTGGCAATTTGAAGCCATTTGCAGAGCGTGGCGCCCTTTGTACAGGCTTCGACCTCAACGGTGACAAAATTGTAAAAGGCCGGGAACTTATGGCTCCTCATATTGCCGATGGAACGTTGGAGCTCTTTCACGACAACATCTTCAATGAAGCATTAAGCACTCGATTTCAGGGTCAGTTTGACCTGATTATCTTGAAAGATGTCATCGAACATATTCCTGATAAAGCACAAGCCATGAGGAATATGAGCACCTTTTTGAACGAAGACGGCTTGTTTTTCGTAGGTTGGCCACCGTGGGCTATGCCGTTCGGCGGCCATCAGCAAATCTGTCATTCAGGCCTACTTAAGAAACTTCCTTGGTTTCACTTGTTGCCAAAAAGACCGTATGTGGCTTTACTGAAAGCATTTGGAGAGCCTGAGGAAGTGTGGAAAGAGCTCGCTGAAGTACATGACTATAAAGTTCCTTTAGGACTCATGCATCGCTTGATAAGAGAAGCCGGATTGAAAAAGGAAGCTGAAGTCTATTACCTCATCAACCCTATTTACGAAGATAAATTTGGCTTTAAAACACGTCTTCAATTTGGATGGGTAAACGCCCTTCCAGGACTCCGAGATTTGCTGACTACAAGCGTTTATTATTTGCTTAAAAAAGCCTGATAAAACGCGCATGAAAGCGCTTTTGATTAGTAAACATCAGAAAGAGCAAAGCCTGTTGAAACCGCTTTTAGATGTTGGTATTGAACTTAGCGTTTGGCACGATTTCGACACCGACCAACTCGGGACATTTTCTGGAACCATAACCAGAACGCTTTCGCCAATAGACGCTGCAATAGCCAAAGCACGGGCAGGACGCGCATCTACACCGGGCTTCGACTGGTATATTGGTAGTGAAGGAAGCTTTTTTTCCGACCCAACAGTGCCTTTTATTACTCGACATCACGAACTATTGGTTGCGCTTCCTTCCCAACATGAAATTCCGGTAGTTACGGAAGTCAGTCAGTTGATAAGCTGGGCAATAGACCAAGAGGTAAGTTCGGAAGAAGCGTTTCTTCAATTGATTGATGGAGATTTATCTGAAGGAAAAGAACATGCATTTCTTTCTTTACCCGGAGCGCCACCACAGGAGCGGATTGAAGTAGCCTCAGGAAGGGAAGCCTTGGTGAAGGCCTACCAACAGCTATCGCGAAATGGGGAGTTGCCGATACAGGTAATGTCCGATTTACGAGCACACCGCAGCAAAAACCGACGACAGCTTATTGAGCAAGCTGCACAAGCCTTAGCTGCAAAACTTGCGACTCAATGTCCTAATTGTGGACAAAAAGGATTTGGAATAAAGCGATTACTTCCAGGGCTTCCATGCGCTTGGTGCTTAAATCCAACCGGAGCAGTTAGAGCTCAATTTTGGTCATGTCCATTTTGTAATTATCAGGAAGAAAAAAGCGATTCGGGGTCAGGACCCTTCGCAGATCCGGGGATGTGTGGGATTTGCAATCCCTAGAAGTAGAACGTTGGCGTGAAAATGACATCAGGACATTTCTAAATTACAACACACGTACACCGCAATTAATCCAAAACGAACGGCCTTCGCCTGGCAGAATACCAGGCCCGGGGTAGCCACCCGCAAAGCGGCTGATGTAGCGATGATTGGCTAGGTTTTGAATTCCCGCTTGAACAGAAAAGCGTTTAACCTCATAGCGAATACTTAGATCGAGGACAGCCCAAGCGGGCATATATCCTGAAGTAGCAGCTACTGTCTGGATGGCATTAGTAGCATCACCATATTGACTTCCAGTGCCACTACCTATGAGCATGAGCTGCCATTTTTTCCAAGAGATGCCAAATCCGGAACGAAGCATCCAGGACGGCGCATACTCGACCACATTGCCGACGACTTCTGCTACACCTCCGGTGTAGCGGGCATAGTTGACACTTCCCGAAAGGAACCAGTCCGTTTTAAAGGCACCAATGCGATTTTCCACCTGCGCACTGAATTCCGCGCCTACGGCGCGGGACCCTCCTATATTCGTACGAAAGCGATATTCCGTAAAAACACGAGGATCCAACTTTATTAAAGTGCCGATTCGATTCGAATACCACAACCCGAATACACTTACCTCATATCGCCAACTTTGCTTTTTTCTTCGCCAACCCAAGTCAAAACTCCAGCCTCGCTCATCCTGAATAAGTGAGTCTGTCACGAAGTTTGGATTCACAATTCTTAAATCGCTGAACGTGACCGGACGATAATTGGCGCAAAACGAAGTGTACAGCTCGTTGTCAGCTCCAAGCTGATAACTCAATCCTAATCCATACAACCAGACCGTACGATTTCGGTTAAGTTGGTCCTCCTGTCGCAGTCTCGATATCAAATTGCCAGCATCATCGCGAACCAGCAACTGATAGAATCCATCAGCACCAGTGCGTATTTGCTCACGACGTAAACCCGCCGTTGCAGACCATTTGGAAGTAATCCGCCAGAGGTATTCAGTGAAAAAAGCAACGTTCCTCCCAGGATTTTGGTAATCGTTAAGCGTGTCTCCAACCGCTGAAAAGTTCGCATCTGAACCACGAGAACCTTCAGCCTGAAACTGACGGGCGTCGCCACGATAAAGACGAATGCCAGTCAACCAGAACGCAGGCCGACCAGATAGCTCATGGCGCCACAACAGCCGACTTTCGTGACCGATATTGAAAAAACGACCATCCAACAATTGACGAACCGACTCCGGACGGTCGAACTCAAAAATGCGGCTCAGGTTTCCCACCGCTTGACGCTGTGCGAGCGTTAGAAACGTTCTGCCTTGGTAGTTCAAGTTACCAAAAGACTTATTAACCTGAACACTTCCCAACTGCCAGTTGATAGCAAACCAATTTCTGGAGCGAACACTCTGGCGAGGATCCTCATCAAAACCAGCGAAAGTGAGACCACCACTTTGCTGAGCCAAATAACGCTGATAAGTGTAAGAAGCCTCCCACTGCCAACCCCTATTGGTGTGGTGTTTAAAAGCCAAATAAGCAGTTCCCTGGCGGTATTGACTGTTAGCACGCCAACCATCACCAGCGCGCCACTGACCAAATACCAGCAAGCCCGTTTTATTCCAACCTTTTTCAAAAAAGAGATGTCCATTAGCCTGATTGAAAGAAGCTAAGCCCGTAGCAGCCTCAAGCCTAAAACCGGTACCTAATGATGGCGACTTCAGCACAAAATTGACCAAGCCACCAAGCTGTGGCCCAAACTGTAGAGAAGCAGCGCCCTTGATCCATTCTATACGATCCACCAAAACAAGCGGAGGAGTATAATAACTCTCCGGATAACCAAGCGCATCAGCACTCATATCCACCCCATTCTGACGCAGATTCATGTGTTCGGAGCGATTCGGATTGAGCCCGCGAGTGCTGATATTGAGTTGTAAGCCATTCCCATCATTCTCCGCTATTTGCAAACCCGTAAACCCAGCCAAAGCTGCCCTGGCCTGGTTGCCCTGTAAATTCACATTCATATTGGAAAGCTTCAAAACCTCCGTTTTCCTTGCCGCATTCAGACCATCTTGAGTCACATCCCTGAGCTTATCCTGACGCTTTGCTTCCTCAGTAACCTGAATCTCCTTCAAAGACTTTTTCAGCCGAAGACTGTCATTCCTTTGGGCGTTTAGGCTAGTTGAACTCAGAACAAGAAGAAAGTAAGCAATTAAAAATTTGGATTCCACGGATTGAGCCACGATTTAGGCGCGAAAGAATCGCGCAAATTCATCAAGTTGAGGTGAGGAGAGAAAAGCAACTGCCCGCGACGGCCATTCAAAGTAACCCAGACTTCTGCACGAACAATCGGCGTACTCCCATCCGGCAGAAGGTGACGCTTACCCAGGTAATGAGCAAACTGAAGCAACAGATCCGGCTGAAACGACATCTGTTTTTCTTGGGTATCGTTGAGGTAGTCCCGATTTCGGACCTGCCATTCCTTTCCACTTTTAGGATCTCGAATATAGAACTGGGCCGTTCCTGCCTTTTCCATCAACATTACACGCCAAGAAAAGCGGTAACCTTCTTCCTTCCAGAACAATGGCCCCGGATAAGCCAGGTAACGCCACGGCCAAACCAGTTGAAAAAGAATCAATAAATGTGTGAAACGAAATAAGTAGCGGTGTTGAAGTGCCAATTCAGCAGGCTTAACTCCATGCCACTGCCATATACGAGCATGAAACTGATCAGAGAAAAACACGAGAGCCGAAATCGACATCACTACTGGAAATATGCCAATAGGAAACATCAAACCAGTGAGCAAGTGGAAAGCCAGTAACATCAGATAAGCAAGAGGACGAATTCGCTTATTCAGTAACAGAAAGGGAATGCTGACATCGAATAACATCCCAGCCCAAGAAAAAACCAGCGCAGTTTCCGGCTTAGTCATCCAAGAACCAACAACAGGCCAGTGAGAAAAGGCTGGTAACCACATGCGCAAAGGAAGTCCGTGATGCAGCCAGTCAGCGTTTATTTTCGCCAGACCAGCATAGAAATAAACCATTCCGAGCCAAAACGCAGGCAATGCGCGCATCCAAAACGGAACACAGCCAGCAGCCTTAACGCGCCTCCATTTAACATCAACAGAAAACGCCCGATGCGCAGGTAAAATCAGCAACGTAAAAGCCATAAGACTCACGAAGTAGTAATGATTGAGGTAGTAAGCCGCGTCCAGCAACTCGATGTAGCTGAACGTAAGCAAGAAAACAGCACACGACCAACGGTAAAATGCGCCTAAAGCGACGCCCAAGGCTGCAATACCCATCAACGCCATTACCGCGTGAATACCGAAAGCCGGAAGTGGTTTCACCCACTCCCAGCCATAATAGTTAAAATGAAAATCAGGCTGAAGGTATTGTGCTTCCACAAACCCCATCCAGTAGGAGCGAACCACTGCAGCAACCATCATAAGTCCAAAAGCAACACGTAGCGTTACCAACGGACGAATGTCGGCTGCCTCAAACAGCCGTTGTCTCCAGCTACTAATCACCGTCGTTGGAACTATACGTAATGGTCAAGCCCAACAAAGAAGCCATCTCACTTTTATAAAAGCGCGTCATTCGGGTTAACGCATCATTCAGCGAACGTAATTCCGGCTGCTGATTTCTTACCAGATCATCCAATGGCGCAGGAGGAAGCACCTGCATAGCAGAAATAACCCGTGCCCATTGATTTGAAGTACTGTCAAATAAAGTTTGACCATTGAAAGAAGCCAGTACATAGTCATCGAATCCCAAACCACTTCCACCTGAATACACCCGATGAATAGACTGAAGATGCGTTATAAGCCCTTCTCTCCCTGCCTTACTATGCAGTGCCTCCACTTTATCTGGCTCTGGCTGCTGCTGACCAGGCCGTAATCCCATGGGTAACCCTAGTCGGAAGTTTTTACTAAACTCATAACTCATCAAAAAAGCATTATACATCTGCGTAATCGAGCTACCTGCATCAGTTCCTGCAGAAGCAACAAAATCATTTCGGTAAGAAATCCACCGTTGTTTCACGTTCGCAACCTGCGATTGAAAGTGCTTACCCAAGGCTCTCAGATAAGCCGCTCTCCCGGGATTGGCCAAGGCAGCAATGAGTTGATTGTCCGATTTCGAGCGGTCAAAAAGCAAGTAATCCAAGGCAAACAAGCCACGCGTATCACGCTCAAAGTTCTGAAAGCTAGTGTCAGAAGCCTGAATAAACTGCTCAATTCGAGCTTCATTGGCAGGAAAAGTGCCGGTAAGCTCCCGCAAACTGCCTAAGCTTGTTTCAGCCGGGCCAAACATCCAAACAGAAGCCTTCAGCCAAAGTCGGTAGGTGCTGTTCCATTGAATACGTGCTGCGGAAAGCGTTTGGACATCCGGTTGAAAGCTTAATGCCTCGAGCTGAAGTGAAAGCTGCTGTGAAGCACGATGCAAACTATCGAAGTCGGGCTGAATCAGGCTGTCTGCATAGTGCCGAAGCATGGCAGAACGGTCAAAAGACCCCGACTTTGTCGGCTGTTGATCATCAGTACAACCGACAAGTGTAAACGTCCAGAGAATTAAAAAACCTGCCAGTAATCCCCTCATCGGTTTTGAACATTTACCCAGTTCTGACGGAAATCCGTGAGGTCAGCTTGGCTAAAACCATAAATTGACTTCAGCAATCCAACCGCACCTTGGTTATCATCCAGCTTTGGCAATTCTTGAAAAGCATTCGTTGCGAATTTGTAAACCGTGGCATTGCCGTTGAAAGGAGCATTGAGCAAGCTTAAAATAGCATCAATTTGAGCATCGGTAATGATTCTGTCAGCGGCTGGAATAGCTTTCATCCCGAGTGTAAATCCGATGGCTTCACCAATGGCATGTAACGCCCTTGCAGAAGCGTCTGCACCTGGGTTGGCTACCGACAATGCACTGGTTGCTGAATAACAATAGTTAATCACCGTCGCCATCAAAGCCTTTTCCCAGTTCGCTTTCAGGCTGTTTAATGCCGCCTGATATTCTGCATCGTAAGCAGCTCCAGCCTTGGCCGCCGCTTGAAGCTCCAAAAAGTTTCTTTTGATTCGTGTGTACAAGCCTTGACCATCATTCTTATCTCTTCGAGCCGCATAGGCTGCTGAAAAACGGTCAGGAGTGCTGACTTTGTCGCTATTGGGAAAGCTGGCAGGCGCTCCAAACAACACCACAGCCTTCTGAACGCGGGCGATCGATGGGGTACTCAACAGCTCAAGTGCCAGGCGAAATTGCGTTCCGGCAAACTGACTCTTCTCAACCATCTGCTCCATCTCAACACCGTTTTCATCAAACAAATAGGCCGAAGAACCCGAGCCATAAACCCCTCCTTCGCCGGTAGTAACTCCGGGAGTCCAGCTATTCCCTGAAGATTTAGACAGTTCCGATAACCAAAAAGGATAACGACTCTTCAGTGGAGCCACAGCTCTATTTCCCGGAACACTGTCTCCGCTTCCCCCTTGCCATAATGCCAGCAATTCACTCTCCAACACTTGCTGACCTAACCTGCCGGCCTTCATTTTTCCTGTTAGGGTTGAAATGCGTCGGTTTAAGGCATCTTCCAAGGCGGTATTGGCGCTCATGCCGTTTGTATCCAACTCGGCATTGAGGTTGAGAGGCTGCCTGACAGGCGCGTCATCTTTTTGGCATGAGGCCAATAGTATAGCTCCAAAGAGCAGGATGGATAAAGTTGATTTCATGATGGATGCAAATTTAAAACCCTTATTTATATTCAGTCTAATTAAATTGAATATAATTATATCTAATATTCTTTCATCTGACTCAAAAACTGCTTTCTGGGCTCTGATAACCCAATCCTAGTCTTTCTACAGTTTCACTTTTACAGTATTTTGACAAATACCCTTAGAAGTTCTCTGGTGTAAAAGCTCAAAAGATTGACGAACACGTCCTTCATCCCCTATTTTTGGAGAGCGGAATCATGAAAAATTTGTTCTACCCGGCCATCGTGGCCCTCAGCCTATTAAGTTGTAAAGAGATAGGCCCTATGATTGACATGGGTCAAACTACCTTAGCCGGCGACACATTATATCAAGAGGCTTCTCCTGATGTAGTGAAAGGACGAAATGTGCTAATCGAAGAATTTACAGCTGTTCGATGTAACAACTGTCCACTCGGGCATAGCGATTTAAAGAACCTTGAAAATCAACATGGAGAACGTGTAGTAGTGGTCGGCGTTCATTCCGGCCCACTTTCAACACCCTATCCAAATCCTCGTTACGACTTCCGCACACCAGAGTCCACCTTCATCGATAGTTATTTGGGTGGTGTATTGCTTCAGCCTTCCGCTTCTATCAACCGCACCCGATTCCCTGCTGAAACCAGCCTTATCCTCGACCGCCCAAAATGGACCGGATACATCGAAAGCGAGCTCGCACAAAACGCTCCTGTCAACATCTACCTCACGTCAGAGTATGACCCTGCGACCAGAATTGTGAAGTTAAACATGCGCAACCGCTTCAGCCAAGACCTAACCGACACCCTGGCGATCACGGTGGCCATCACTGAAAGCAACATGGTAGAAGACCAAAAGCTCCCCGATAACAGTGTAGATACTGCCTACGTACACAAACACGTGCTCCGTAAAATCATCACCCCATTCAGCGGTAGAACCATCACCAACTACAACTTCCCAAGAGGCACCGTCCTGGTACGCAACTTTGTGGACACCCTGCGTAGCGGGTGGATTCCCGAAAACTGCCAATTAGTGGCCTTCATCCATAAAACAGGCCAAGTCAAAAACGTGATACAAGCGGCGGAGGTGAAAGTTAAATGAGTTTACCGTTCAAGCCTGTTGTAATTGTAGGCGCCGGCCCCGGCGGTGCAACCACTTCCTTGTTTCTATCAAAAAAGAAAATCAACCACCTCATTCTCGACAAAGCCACCTTCCCAAGAGATAAAATCTGTGGAGATGCCTTATCCGGAAAAGTGGTAGAGATTGCCGGATATTACGATACCGACCTCATTCGCGAATTTGCTGAACAACAGGAAACCTTCATCGGCTCTTGGGGTGTGGTCTTTGTTGCGCCTAACGGCAAACAACTCCCAGTACCCTTCAGCTTAAATCCTGAAAAGCGCAAGTACGCTCCAGGTTTCATCAGTAAGCGCATTCATTTCGATGATTTTCTGGTGAAAAAACTCAACCCAGCATTCGCTGAAATCCGCCTGGGAACAAGCCTCGAACGGATTGAAAAATCAGAAAAAGGCTACATCCTTACCCTCAAAGGCCCTCATGGAGAGGAAAAACTCGAAACTTCCCTGTTAATCGGAGCTGAAGGCGAGCGCTCGATCGTAGCCAAACAGCTAGCTGGTTTCAAAAAGGAGCTTCCTAACTATTGTGGTGGTATTCGCGCCTACTACAAAGGCGTTAAAGACTTACATCCGGAAGGGTTTATCGAGCTTCATTTCATCAATGAAGTTCTCCCTGGTTATCTGTGGGTTTTCCCGCTTCCCGGTGGCTATGCCAACGTAGGCGTTGGTGCACTTAGCCAAACCATTTCTGACAAAAAACTTAACCTCAAAAAAGCCCTCGACCATGCCATTAAAACGCATCCCGAGCTAAGTAGGCGCTTCAGCGAAGCTACACTCGAAAGTCCGGTGCAAGGTTGGGGACTTCCATTGGGGAATAAACGCAGACCGCTTTCCGGCAACCACTTTCTGCTCATCGGCGATGCCGGGTCCCTGATAGACCCATTCACAGGTGAAGGCATAGGTAACGCCATGAAGAGCGCTTGGTTAGCCGCAGACCAGGTGGAAAGAAGCTTGAAGGAAAACCGCTACGATGCTTCCTTTATGCAACAATATGACGATGCCGTGTGGCGCGTTCTAGGCGACGAACTTAGGCTCAGCAGCATCATGCAAAAGCTGGTTAAATTCCCCTGGCTATTCAACTTAGTGGTAAACAAAGCGCTGAAAAATCGCACGCTACGCGAAACCATCTCTTGCATGTTCGAAGACCTCGACATGCGTGCGCGTCTTAGAAATCCACTTTTCTACTTCAAACTTATCTTCAACCGCTCCTAAGATGTTCGCGTAATTGCGCCATCGTCTTACCCAAGGTTGGATGTATCAGCTCAGGTGCTAAATCACACATTGGATTAAGAACAAAAAGTCGTTCATGCATCCTTGGATGCGGAACCACTAACGCAGGTGAATGGATGACTGCGTTTCCCCACAGCACAATATCCAAATCCAGCGTACGGTTGGCATTTCGCACCGAGCGAACTCGCCCGAGTGCTGTTTCAACCTCTTGAATGTTCGCGAGCAGGTCTTCAGGAGTTCCTTCCCAACTTACTTCTATCGCCTGATTCAAATATTCAGGCTGGGAAGCGTCCGGCCAAGCAGGCGTTCTATAACTTTCTGAAACACGCAGCACCATAATTTTTTTTTCGCTCAATAGTGCCATCGCTTCGCGAAAGGTGACTGCTACGTCCCCCAAATTCCCGCCTAACATTAAATAAATGCCTTTCATCAACTTATCAACAACGGTCTGCGTTTGGCCATTAATTTTGCTAAACTAATAGGATTGTCCATGAGAGAGTTTCTGAAATTTCTACTTGCTGCCACCTTGGGCGTTTTTGTTGCGCTAGGGGTGTTCACTTTGGTTTTCTTTGGCCTAGTAGCCTCCCTCGTAGGAGGTGCGCTTGAGAAAAAAGAATCACTCATCGGTGAGAATGCAGTACTAAGCCTTTCCTTCGACCAAAACATTCCGGAACGAGCCTCCGACAATCCTTTTGCAAGATTCCGCTTTGGTAGCGATGAGGTGCAACAAGTAGTGGGGCTGAATCAGGTGAAAAAAGCGATTCAAAATGCTTCAACCGACCCCAATATTCGCGGAATTTTTATGGATCTCAGCTATGTAGCGACCGATTTTCCAAGCATGGAAGAGATTCGTAAGGAACTGCAAGCTTTCAAGAAATCAGGGAAGTTCATTTATGCCTATGGTGAAGTTTACACCCAAGGCAGTTATTTCATGGCTTCACTGGCCGATTCCATCTTCCTTTATCCGGAAGGCGAACTTATCTTCAATGGTTTTGGCATGCAAGCCACTTTCATCAAAGGAACGCTCGACAAAATGGGCGTTGATATGAAATTGATCCGTGTTGGAAAGTATAAATCGGCTGGCGAAACATTCATTAGAAAAGACTTTTCAGCCGAAAACCGTGAGCAAATGCAAGCATTTGTGCAGTCTGCCTGGGGTCATTACCTGCGAAAAGTAAGCGAAGCCAGAAGCATCAGCACCGACTCTCTGCAACTTATTGCCGATCAACTCCTGATCAGAGATGCTGAAGGCGCCAGAAAAACCGGCTTGGTGGACCGCCTCGCTTACCGTGACGAAGTCCTTCAGACTTTAATGAAGAAAACCAGCGCCTCTTCTCCACAAAAAATCAACTTCGTAAGCCTGAGTAAGTATGTATCCCAACTTCCTCAAGCTGCCGAAGGCCCACGCGATAAGCAAATAGCCGTAATTTACGCCATAGGCGAAATTAACAGCGGCGAAGGCGATGACGAAACCATCGGTTCCGACCGAATTGCCAACGCCATCCGCGAAGCACGTTTGAATGATAAAGTGAAAGCCATCGTACTTCGCGTAAACTCACCCGGCGGTTCAGCACTTGCCTCCGATGTGATCTGGAGGGAAGCAGTACTGGCGAAAAAAACCAAGCCATTCATCGTATCCATGGGTAATGTGGCTGCCAGCGGTGGTTACTACATTGCGGCAGCAGCCGATTCCATCTTCGCTCAACCCAATACGGTTACCGGCTCTATCGGTGTGTTTGGTTTAGTGCCGAATATGGAAGGACTGCTTACCGGAAAACTTGGCCTCACTTTCGATGGGGTGAAAACCGGCAAGTACGCCGACCTCGGCAACACCACCCGCGCCATGAGCCCCGACGAAGAAGCCATCATCCAAAACGGGGTGAACAAGGTGTATGCAACCTTCCTTAAGCGTGTTGCCGATGGTAGAAACATGAGCGTTTCGAGGGTGGATAGCCTCGCTCAAGGACGAATCTACTCCGGCATTCAAGCCAAAAAAATTGGCTTAGTAGATGAATTAGGCGGTCTCGATCGCGCTATTCAATCCGCAGCAAAAAAGGCTGGATTGAAAGAATATCGACTTACCGAACTTCCCAAAATGAAAGACCCCTTCGACAATATCCTGAATGAAATTGCCGGCGGTGGCGCAGAAGCTAAAATCAAAGCAGAGTTAGGGGAGTTCTACACCCCCATCATGCTGCTGAAAAAAATTCATACCACTGATCGCATCCAAACCCGCATGGATGTCGATATAACCCTCCGCTAGTCCGTATCTTGCAGCATGCTGTTTCAGCTTTCGGACGACCATTATCTTTTCCCTGACCCCATTCTCGCAGAAGACGATGGCCTCCTTGCTTTAGGCGGAGACCTCAGCCCGGGAAGAATGCTAAGCGCCTATCGCTCAGGCATTTTTCCCTGGTTTGAAGAAGAAGGAACTCCCTTTTGGTTTAGCCCGGATCCTCGGGCTGTACTCTTTCCGGAGGAACTGGTGATTCAGAAAAGCATGCGCCCTTACTTCAACCAACGTAAGTACGATTTTAGAATAGATACTGCTTTCGACGAGGTGGTAGAGCGATGTTCGAGCGTTCCTCGTGAGGGTCAAGCCGGCTCGTGGATAAGCCCTATGTTCCAAGAAGCGTATTTCCAGTTACATAAAGAAGGCCTCGCGCACAGTGCCGAAGCCTGGCTCAATGGCCAATTGGTGGGCGGATTATTCGGAACTATCGTAGGTCGTGTTTTCTGTGGCGAAAGCATGTTCGCTATTGCACCAAACGCTTCCAAGTTTGCCTTCATCAGTTATGTGAGGCATCTTCACAGCCAAGGCATTGCCCTCATCGATTGTCAGGTTTATAACCCTCACTTAGGCAGCCTCGGCGCTCGTGATATCAGCCGGGAAATGTTCCTTCAGCTGATTCAAAGGTTGATGTAATTCCATGTCTTCTCTCAACATGGAATTACCTTTTCCAAAATGATTGAAGCTTCTTTCGACTTATTTTCTGAGACTTCTAGTGCACGAAGAAGACTTTTCACACCTTAAAACTTAACCGTATAGCTCACAAAAGGAAATCCAAGTGGCCAAACTGTAGCGATGTCAGCATTCAGCACTAATGCAAGGTCGAAGGCTGTGTTTTCTCCTAAAACCCTAATTCCATAGGAGTATATGCCGAAATACTGTTCAGAAGGCAACAGCCAGTTCTCGGTCATCAAGGCTAATCGTTTGGAAACTCTTGTAGTACCGGATAGGGTTATCGCCGGACTAGCGCTCCAATAACCTTCCACAAATCCCCAACCTAATCCAGCTGAAAGGTTGTGATTGGAACTGCCATAAGTAGCTACTCCATAAGTAATTCCCAAACTCCCTCTACTCCCATCACCGTCAGTTGGTACGTTGATGTATAGCAATCCACCACCAGCATGAAAATTGTCACTCACTTTGAACCCCACTTTGGGAGTAAGGAAGAAGATTGGATTGTAGCCTCGCTCATTGATCATCCCGGCACCAAGCAAAGAAATTAGTTCGAATCCGCCACCAACCGAGATGTTTTCAGTAATGCCTACGTTAAATGAGTTGAGCAATAACCAAGTGTTCTGATAGTAACCTTCGCCTTTTTTTAAAGGAATAGCCGATGGTCCATAGTAATATCGGCTGGTATGTGGATTCTCAAACCAATAAACACCTCGCTTGTAGTTGCCGGATTTTACTTCTTCTATCCTAACTAAATCTAAAACCGATATTTCAATCCGTGGAATTGTGGCGGTTTTCATTACCAGTTTATTGGCATCACGAAAGAGGATAGTGCCCACATACACCGACCCATCTTTCACAGATACCCTATAAACCTGACTGGAATCAACAGAAGCCGAGGCAGCAGAATCCTGTGCTTGAGCCGTTAGGGATACAAAACTGCATACTAGCAACAGGAGCGCGTGAACCAATCCTTTCATCGTGATTCAAAAGTAACAATCAACCCTATTTATCATATTCCGCCACTGGTCTCAATTTTAATCTAACAGGTCAGCAAATCGGCATCTTCCAATACTTTAAGAAGATTTTATTCTTAGAAATTCTTTTTAAATGACTGTGGTAAGTAAATAATTTCTTTTCTTTGCTAACAACCGTTAGTTAGCTGTGGAAATTCTCACTGAAAAGAAAGCGCGCATCACCGATATCGCCACCCGATTGTTTCGGGAGAAGGGCTATGCAGCTACCAGCATGCGCGATTTGGCTCAAGCAGTCGGTATTGAAGCGGCTTCACTTTACAGCCATGTTAAATCTAAGGAGGAAATCCTTAGCAGAATCTGCTTCAGCCTGGCTGATGCTTTCTTTGAGGCACAACACCACGCCCTTCAACCCGATGATGCAGCACCGGCAGCACTGCGTAAAGCCGTTGAAGCCCATGTCGGGGTTGTTGCCGCTCACCTCAGCGCCTCCGGCGTTTTTCTTCACGAATGGCGTCACCTCAGTGAACCCAGCCTCTCCCGATTCAGGGAGCTTCGCCAACAATACGAAAACCACTGGTTGATGTTGCTGCGTCGTGGTAAGGAGGAAGGTGTTTTTCACTATGAAGACGAAGCCATTGCGGTTAGGCACATCCTCTCAGCGCTCAACTGGATCTACGACTGGTACAAGCCCAACGGCCGATATTCTGTAGAGCAGCTTTCGGCCCACATTTCCAAACTGATCATTCAAGGCATTCAATAAAAAACACCCAACACCATGTACGGAGGAGGATATATCCATCAGGATCCCAACCAAAAACCCAAGAGCCATCTCGCGGAAGGCGAAGACCCTATCCGCTTGGCTGAATTTGAAGCACGTATCGCAGCGGGCGACAAAATTGAACCCCGCGATTGGATGCCGGCTGAGTACCGCCGTCAGCTCATCCGCATGATTGAGCAGCACGCGCATTCTGAGGTTATCGGCTCTCTGCCCGAAGGCACGTGGATTACCCGCGCACCAGGCTTTCGCAGAAAGATGGCCCTCATGGCCAAAGTTCAAGACGAAATCGGTCATGCTCAACTGTTGTATTCCGCAGCCGAAACACTCGGAAAACCACGTGAGCAAATGATCAATGACCTCATCAATGGCAAATCTAAATACTCCAACGTATTCAACTACCCTGCAAAAACCTGGGCAGACGTTGCAGTTATCGGGTTTTTGATTGATGCGGCTGCCATTGTAAACCAAGTAGCCAATTCAAAGGGTTCGTATGGCCCTTACTGCCGTGCGCTCGAGCGGATTTGCTACGAAGAAAGTTTCCACCTGAAGCAAGGTCACGACATTTTCGTATTTCTCGCCACCGGAACAGAGGTGCAAAAAGAAATGGTGCAACAAGCGCTCAATCGCTGGTGGAAACCCATCATGCACTTCTTCGGACCTTCCGATAAAAGCTCCGTTCATACCGAAACGCTGATGCGTTGGAAGGTAAAAATGGCATCCAACGACGATATGCGTCAGCAATTCCTCAATATGTACGTGCCTAAAATCCGCGAAGTGGGCATCACCATTCCGGATGCCGAACTGAAGAAAAACCCGCTGACCAACGAATGGGAATTCGGCGATCCGGATTGGGCTGAATTCTATGAAGTAATCAAAGGCAATGGTCCTTGCAACAGTGAGCGTATCGCTGTCCGTAAATGGGCTGAAGATCACGGCCGTTGGGTGCGGGAAGCGCTGCTGAAACCTTCTCACCGTTATACTGTACCACTCGCCTGACCCATGAAACTGAACTCACTCGATCCTCGGGTCAACCGCATGGAGCTTCCTGATGAGAATCCTTATACCGACCAAGTGCTTCACACCATGGAGCATTGGGAGACTTACGAGGTGTTTCACCAGAAAAAACGCGGAACCCAACATGTGCACTGCGGCATTGTGCATGCACCCAATGCCGACATGGCACTGCTTTTTGCCAAAGAACAATTCGCTCGCCGTGGCGAAACTTCCAACCTTTGGGTGGTAAAAACCGAGCATGTAATGGCCGTTGATTATGGCGATGCCGACATTTTCGAAACCACTCCCGAGAAAGTTTATCGCGACGCTTCCGGCTACAAAGTCATGGACCGTATCAACGAATTCAAAAAGAAACAAAACGCATGACACCGGATCAAATTCAAGCGATGCGCCAATTGCTTTATCGCCTGGCCGACGACCAGCTTATCATTGGTCACCGCAACTCTGAATGGACCGGGCTCGGCCCAGTTCTGGAAGAAGATATTGCGTTTTCGTCTATCGCGCAGGATAAAGTAGGCCATGCACACGCGCTTTATCAGCTTTTACATCAGGAACTGGCAGAGCCGGAACCCGATACCATCGCTTTCATGCGCGACGAAAAGGATTTCTTCTGCTGCCAATTGGTTGAAATGCCCATTGGCGAGTACGACTTTAGCCTTATTCGCCATTGGCTATTCGACTTAGCAGAACAAATTCGTTTTGATGCATATGCAGAAAGTCAGTGGATGCCACTTGCGAAGGTGGCGCGTAAAATCAAAGGCGAAATTAAATACCATGTTTTTCATGCTGAGACCTGGGTAAAAACCTTGGCCGAAGGCACTGAAGAAAGCAAGGCGCGTATGCAATCGGCTTTGAACGAAGTACTTCCTATGGCGATGGGCATGTTCGAATGCAAGGAGAACAATGCCCTTCTGGCAGAAGCCGGTTGGATTACTGCGGAAGCGGAACTTCAAAACCAGTGGGAAGCCCGAGTAAAGGCTTGCCTACAAGCGTGGGGGCTGCAATGGCCTGCACAAACTGATGCAAGTGCGTTCTTAGGAGGCCGTCATGGGTATCACACTGAGCATCTTCAACCTTTATTAAACGAAATGACCGAGGTTTATCGCCTCGATCCATCAGCAGAATGGTAAGCCCCCTTTCTGAAGAACAGGTCATGACCGCCCTCGAGGCGGTCATGGATCCTGAGATTCCCGTACTATCGGTAGTTGACCTCGGGATTATTACCGGTGTAGAAATTTCTGAAGACTTGGTCAAGGTGAACATGACGCCCACTTTCTCCGGCTGCCCGGCTTTGAAACTGATGGAAAAACAGGTTCGTGAGGCCGTGGAAGGTTTAGGAGTAAAAGCCGAAGTTGTGACCAACTTCGATGTGGCTTGGAGCTCTAACCGCATCAGCGAAAAGGGGCGCGAAATCATCAAAAACTTTGGCTTAGCACCACCTCCCAAACATACCGGAAACCCGGATTTCGAGGCGATGCGTCATACTGCTTGTCCGTATTGCGGAAGTGAAAACACCAGCATGAAGTCGCCGTTTGGACCGACTCTTTGTCGCTCCCTCCATTATTGTTTCGATTGCTTGCAGGCTTTTGAGCAATTCAAGCCGGTATAAAAAAGCATCTTTGCGGCCATGCATACGCTGGAGCCCTATTACAACTGGATTGAAGAATATTCTGCTGCCGAGGATGATCGCTCACCCTTCTACGGCCGTGAATACGATGAATTTGGCTTCACACACCAACTTTACAACTTTCTACTTCACCCGCAGTGGGATGAGTTCGGCTCAGAGACCCTTTACACCAAAATCCTTTATGCCGACTACGACCGCGGATTTGCGATTTTGGAATTTATAGGCGAATGGAATGACTGTCTCCACAACGACATCATGCACTTGAAAACCGAAGTGCTCGATATTCTGGTGGGGGAAGGCATCAATAAATTCATTTTAATCGGAGAAAACGTGCTGAACTACCACGCCTCCGACGATTGTTATTACGAAGAGTGGTTCCAAGACCTGGAAGATGGCTGGGTGGTTGCACTCAACTTCCGGGAACATGTGATTGAAGATTTCAATCAAGCCGGCATCGATTACTACTGGATGTTTGGCGGTGACTTCGATCAGTTCAACTGGCGACGCCACAAGCCACTTGCGCTCTTTCAACTCATAGAGCAATTGGTAGTAAGAAGGCTTCCTGGATAGCAGGACAGCAACGCTGGAATTATTCCCTAAAAGACCTTTTTTCTACGGTTCTAACTTGAGGCTTTAGTCCAAGAATAGGGCAGCAATCAATTAGCTTTATTTTTAAGCTACAGCGTTTTGCCGAATTGATTAGAAATAGGTTTTAACAGCAAATTCAAATTGATTGATAAATATCTCCTTAAAACGGGTGATATTATTTTGTTCGTAAAAAAGCAAAATTGCCTTTTTATATTCTATTGAGTCGATAGTTCGAAATGAAAGCGGACAATGTTTATAATTCATCAAAATGGCATTACTTACTATTCGTGCAGTCCGTTTATTGCCATCAGAAAATGGGTCGATGTAAGAAATCAGCAATAAAATCAGCAATGCTTTTTCACATATATTTTCTTTTTTATTAACCAATTCACAGGCTAATTGCATGGCTTCTCGTATTTCAAATTCATTATCAAGAGGTTTATAATTGGTTCCGGAAATTCCAACTCTGCGCTTTCTAAGATTCTTATCAACTGCCAAATCCTTTACCAAAATACTATGAATATCTTCAATTGCGGAAATTCTCAAAGGCATTAAATAATCGGGGTTTTTGACTATAAAATCTATCGCATCTTTGTGATTTAAAAGCATTACTGCCTCTTCTTTAGTCTTACCCGCCGCCGTTTCTTTATCCTTTAATAGTCTTTCTGTTTCTAATAAAGAATAGGTATTTCCTTCAATTTGTGATGACTTCCAGCTTAAATCAATAGCTAATCTTTCGAGCTCTTTTTTGTATTCTAATTCTGACAACAATGAAGTATTTTTTCTAAATTGTTCTTGTAAAACTACTAGTTTCGAAAGCTCTAGTTCATTAAAAACTGCTGCTCTATCCAATAAGTCAAAAATTCCAAAGTTGAAAGATTCTTTAATTTGTCTTTCATCAATTTCCTTTTCGTAATAGCTATCTAAGTCTATCGGATATAATAATTCGTAAGAAGGTGAAATGAAGTAACGTCTTCCTTTGCCTAATCCTTCTGATATAATCAGGTTCTCTTCTAGAAGTTGCGAGAGTATTCGCTTGACAGTAGCCTAGCTGATTGACCCAGCAAGCGCTTTATGAATTTCTCCTGTTGCACAATTGGCGTTACTACGTATGAAATTCAGTATTTCAATTGGTCTCGCGTCAGACATTTACTTCAATTTTGGCTCATAAGAATAAGCAATAAGGCTCAACATTCAACTTTTTTGAGCCTTATTCAGGTTTTTATTGAGCCATAACAGGCCGTAAAAGAAATCTTAAGTGATACGATTTCAGGCTTTTTTTACCGCAAGATCAAATCTTGAAAGCATTGACCTTCCTCTTTATAAAACTTAATCTTCCTGGAAAACTTACAGCAGCTTACCGTCTTCCATTTGCAGAATACGATCGGTTCTTTCAGCAAATTCTTGGTCGTGGGTGACGGTAATGATGGTTTGCTGGTTCACCGCGGCTAGTTCTTTCAAGATGTCAAGTACGATAAGGGAGTTTTTCTTATCGAGGTTGCCGGTAGGCTCATCGCCCATGATTACCATAGGGTCGTTGATCAACGCCCTTGCAATGGCTACGCGTTGTTGTTGACCTCCAGAAAGCTTCATGGCATTTTTCAGGGCAAAATCTTCCATGCCCACCAGCCGCAGTTTCTCCATGGCACGGACTTCTATTTCCTCTGCGCTGTACTTTCCTAGTTTTAAAGCGGGAAGCATCACGTTCTCAAGCGCACTAAACTCCGGAAGTAGGAAGTGAAATTGAAATACAAAGCCAAGATGCTCATTTCGGAAACGTGCAAGTCGGTCTTGGTCGAAGCCGGTCACCAACTCTCCGCCGAGACGAAGCTTGCCTTCATACTCCGTGTCGAGGGTGCTGAGTACATACAACAAGGTGGACTTTCCACATCCCGACTTGCCCACCAGCGACACAAAAGCGCCTTTTTCTACCTGAAAGCTGATATGATCCAGCACCAGAAAAGGATTTGGATCGAAGAAGGTTTTGCTGATCCCTTGGGCTTCAATAACGATAGGATGTGAAGTGGTAGTTTGCATTAGCCTCTGATGATGGCCACAGGGTCAACTTTGGCCGCTTTACGTGATGGAAAATATCCCGCTAACACCGTGGTGATTGCGCCGAAGAGCAAGCCGGCGGCATAATAGTACCAACGGTAATTGATGGGAAAGGTGTCGAGTTTGATGATGTCGCGTGCAGGAAATGGAATTTGGTCGATGCCATAACTAATCAAAGCTCCGGCAGCAAGCCCCATCAATCCACCGGAAATGCCGATAATCAAGCTTTGCAACAGGAAGATATTCGTGATTTCCCGGCTCTCAAAACCGGTAGCTTTGAGGATGGCAATGTCGCGCATTTTGTTGACGATGGTCATGTTCATGATGTTATAGATGCCGAATCCGGCCACTACCAACATGGTGAGCGACACTACAAAGGTGAGCACATTACGTATCATTTCTCCTGCCTCAATGGAGGCATTGGCAACTTCCCAAGTTTCCGCCCTATATCCATATAAATGCTCTAATCCGGGAGCTAATGCCGATGCAGTACGGTAATTTTTCAACCTGATGTGCATATCGGTAAAGTAATCTGATGGACGCGCCAACATTTTCTGAGCTGTTTGAAGCTGCACATAAGAGCGTGTATCGTCGATGGTAGAGATGCCGAAAGAAAAGATGCCGACTACTTTCAGCAGGAAGGTAGCGCCGGTGGGCATGGTCACGCTGACACGGTCGCCGACCACCACATTCAACTTGGCAGCCAGCCGTTCCCCAATCATAATGCCTTCGCGATTCGTTAGCAGTTTATCAATACTTCCCGATTCCATCTTCTCGTACAATTTATACATCTGGTTTTCAGCCTTCACGTCAATTCCCACCACATTGCCGGCAAACTCAATAGGACCATTATGGAAAAAGGCTTGCGTAGCCAATTGTGGCGAAGCTTGCTGCACCTCCGGCATTTTTCGGATGTTGTCGAGCATTTGAACGCCTTTTTTCAAGCGAATTGCCTCGTTTTTTGGCCTCTGATGACGAACAACCAGCCAGTTAGAGGTGCTGTCGTAGCGTAAAGCCAACAAGGGCGGACGGTCGATTTTAGCCGGATTGTAAATGCGGATGTGAGGGGAACCGTCGAGGGTGAGGTCCATGAAGAAATCGTTGATGCCCTGCATGAAGCTGATCATCACAATGAACATGGAAATCCCAAAGGTGACGCCCATCATCGCGACGAAAGTTTGTTTCTTCTTCGCCAGCAAATGCGTAAGCGCAATGCGTAAAGCGAGGCGTGTACCGGAAGCCTTCATGCCTTATTCCCCTTTCAGCAACACTTCGTCTTCCGGCTTCAAACCAGCCACAATTTCCACATACTGCATGTCAGAAACGCCGGTTTTCACCTTCTTCTTCTTTTTCTCACCTCCTTCTAACACCATAACGGAATCACCACTGAGCAAGGCGGAACGGGGAATACTGAGCGCATTTTTCTGCTCTCTAATGAGGATGTTGGCTTCAAGATTGAGCCCATAAACGGCATCCGGAAGGGCTTTTAGGAAGGTAGCTTCAACTCGAACCGACTGTTCAGCTTTGTTGAGTTTGGGGTAGATGCGGCTGATGCGAGCCTCAAAGATGGAATCGCCAAAGGCGTCGAAGGTGATGAGTACTTTTTGTCCTTCTTTCACCAAGAAAATATCAGCCTCGTCCACACTAAGGCGGGCAACAGGGTTTTCAGGATTGCCTAAAAGCGCTACAGGTTCATTCTGGTGAACATAATCGCCTATTTCCTTATACAATTCATACACCCTGGAGCGACTACGCGCACGCAGTTGGTTGTCGGCGGCGTTGTTGCCCGCCTGTTGAGCTCGATTGCGGCTTTGGCTCAGGTCGATGCCAAGGCTATTTTGCTGCGCTTCGTACTGCCGCTGAAGCGCTCGAAACTCCTGCCGGCTGCCAATCCAGGCGGTGCGGGCTTTGTCCACATCGGCTTCGGAAACAGCGCCTGTTCTTCCGAGTTGTTCAAAGCGGTAGGCCGTCAAACTGTCCAGCTTGGCTTTAGCCGCGGCGGCTTCTAAGCGTTCGCGGAGTTGTGCCAACAGTGGCTCGCGATTCTTTTCGGTAAGTGTAAGCATTCGTTCGGCATTTTCTTTTTCTGCCTCGCGGTTGGGACCACTCAACTGAACCACTAATGTGTTATCGGCAATAACGTCTCCCTCTTTTACAGGGATTTCGGTTATATAGCCGGTAACATTGGGAAAGAGTTTGTACTCCGCTTGTGGGTAAAGATTGCCGGACGCGTAAACTACTTCAATCAAGTTTCTTGACTGAGGCTGAACTGTTTCTGACTGAGATTGACATGCCGCAAAAAGCAGTGGAATGGCGGATAAAAGCAGATATCGCATGGGGAATTATTTCAAAGATTGGAAGGTGTAAACCTGGAAGTACCAAGCATAGAGGGCGGCATCGGCAGTGGTTTGTAAGGCTGCCTGGCGGGCTTGGGCATATTCCTGATAAACGGCAAAGACTTGGTCAAGTGTCATGACGCCTTCTCCATACGCTGCAAGTGCCATTTCCACACTTTTGCTCATGAGCTGACTGCGTTTCCAGGCATCTTGGCGGTTGTCCATTTTCTCTGACAAGCGTGTACGCCATTCGGCCACTTCTAAATTGGCTGTGAGGGCCTGGCTTTCTCGTTTAAGCTTGGCCAGTTCGTACTGGGCTCTCAATTTTTGGTTGAAGAAGAAATTCTGCCCCCCTCGAAAGAGTGGAATGTTGAGACTGAGGCCAACGGTTCCGAAGTTGAATCGGTTGGCGCCAGCGGAGAGGGGCGCATCGGCTTGCTCCGCCCAATTGTAACGACTGGTGAGAGAAAGCTTCGGCCAAATGCTGCGCTGCTGTTGTTTCCAGCGCCAGAAGGCAGCCGATTCCGCGGAAGTAGCGGCGAGCAATGCCGGATTTGTGGGCAAAGTTGGAGGAAGGCTATTTCCTGCTAGCAAGTATGCACCGAGTGAATCGAGGACAATGGTGCCGCTGGAAGTGTCGCGGCCGGCTAAAACGAGCAACTGCTTGCGTGTGATTGCCAATGTGGCTTCGGTACTGCGCACTTGCTGGCGGAAACTACGCCATAGGTTTTCCGCGCGATTTTTCTCTAACGTGCTGGCCAGTTTCTGACGATAACGCTCTCCGGTTGTTAGATAAAGCATGTTAGCGGCAGAGTCGAGGCTTTGATTCAGCCTCAGACTTTCTTCCTGAAACAGCAAACCGAAATACAGCTGAATGCCTCGCATCATGGTTTGACGCACTTGCTCACGCTGCTCTTCCTGACTTTGTACTCGAGCCGCAGCGGCCACTTTCACCGCCGCCCATTTGTCGGCATGAAGGAGCGGTAGTTCTGCTTGATAGCCCATGGCAGAGTTCCAGTCGCGGCCAAAACGCGCTTCCCGAAACTGCCCTTCCGGACCACCAAAAATGCTGGCAGGGATTAACTGAACAGGCAGGTTGAGGTTGTAGTCGCTGTTAGCAGTAAATGTGATGGACGGCAACAGCGCTGCCCACGCCGCCGATTGCTCACGTCGCCCCACTTCTCGCTGCCAGCCTGAACTGAGGAATACCGGGTTGCGCTCCTGTAAGCCATCCAAGTATTCGGTGATATGTCGCCAACCTTGTGCCTGTGCGGATAGTGCTGCAATCTGTAACAGGCTAAGCAATAACAGGTTATGAGCTGAATTGAGAAGTTTCATAAATTTCCGACACAAAAGTCTAAAATTAACTTCTTTATTCAGTAACCACAGTCACTTAACCCCATTTTTTATACGATAAAATGAGTAAAACCAGCAAAACAAGCAGGGAAGAGAGCCGGTTAAAAAGGGCGGCTTGATTTTGTACCTTTGCGCCGTGTCACGCATTATGGCCATCGATTACGGCCGAAAGCGGGTTGGACTTGCTGTCACAGACTCGCTCGGCTTATTTGCAACTGCCCTGGCAACTGTGCCGGAGAAGGAGTTGCTGGACTATATCCGTGATTATTTGGCAAAAGAATCGGTGAGCCGATTTGTGGTGGGTGAACCCCGCAAACTCGACAACACCCCTTCCGAAACCCATGCTGCCGCCGAAAAGTTGGTTCGCAAACTCCAGCAACGTTTTCCTGAAATTCCGATAAGCCGTGTGGACGAGCGCTTCAGCTCTACCCTTGCCCAGCAGTCGCTGCGCGATGCCGGCATGTCGAAGCGGATGCGGGCAGATAAAGGCTTGGTGGATAGTGTGGCTGCCGTTTTACTCCTTCAGACTTATCTCGCCCACCCAGGATTATGATCTATTCCATTGTCGCTTACGGTGACCCTGTCCTCAAGAAAAAAGCCCAGGACATCCAACCTGATTATCCCGAATTACAGAAGCTCATCGCCGACATGTTCGAAACCATGTACAACGCCAATGGTGTTGGCTTGGCAGCGCCTCAAATCGGTCTTTCGCTTCGCTTATTTGTGGTTGATGGTAGTCCGTTTGATGAAGAAAAGCTCGCTGACTTCAAGAAGGTCTTCATCAACGCCCGCATTGTAGAATCGAGCAAAGAGACTTCTACTTTCAACGAAGGCTGCTTATCTATTCCCGACATCCGCGAAGATGTGGTTCGTCCGGAGCGCATCCGCATGCAGTGGCTCGATGAGCATCTTCAACCACAGGAAGCCGAATTCGACGGCATTCCGGCTCGCATCATCCAACATGAGTACGATCATATTGAGGGCATGCTCTTCACCGACCGTTTGGCTGCTTTTAAGCGCACGCTGTTGTTCCGCAAACTCGACAACATCAGCAAAGGCCTTATCAAGGTGGATTACAAAATGAAATTTCCTTTCCGCCTGAAAAGGCGCTAACGGCTTAATAGCCTTCCCCAGAACATGGAACAACTATTACAGGCATTCGAAAACAAAGAACCCGAAATCGTCTTTGAGTGGCACGATTCGGAAACCAGCGCCCGCGGATGGGCGGTCATCAACACCTTACGCGGCGGTGCTGCCGGTGGCGGAACCCGCATGAGGCCCGGCCTCGATAAACGCGAGGTGGTGTCGCTAGCTAAAACCATGGAGATCAAGTTCTCCGTTGCCGGCCCCGCCATCGGCGGTGCTAAGTCGGGCATCAACTTCGACCCGCGCGACCCGCGCAAAGCGGATGTGCTAAAGCGCTGGTACACCGCCCTTCGCCCACTTCTGAAAAACTACTATGGCACCGGCGGCGATTTAAATGTGGATGAAATCCATGAGGTAATCCCGATGACTGCTGCCCTCGGCGTTGAGCATCCTCAGGAAGGGGTGGTTCAAGGTCATTATGGTGGCGATAGCAAGTCGCAACGCATTCAGCAACTCCAGCAAGGGGTTACGCTGCCCGTTCAGGACGGCTCCCTCGCTCCAGATAACCGCTACACGGTTTCTGATATGATCACCGGCTACGGAGTCTATTATGCTGTGAAGCATTTTTATGCCCGCAAGGGTCAGTCGTTGGCTGGCAAGCGGGTGTTGATTCAAGGCTGGGGGAATGTAGCCGCAGCGGCGGGGTACTATTTCGCTCAGGATGGCGCAAAAATTACCGGCATCCTCGACCGTGAACTGGGGCTTGTAGCACCTGAAGGTTTAAGTTTTGAAGCGGTGAAAACCCTCTTCCTTGATAAAAATGGCAATCAACTGAAGTCTGACCAAGCTATTCCGGCAGCCGATGCGCAAAGAGTGCTTTGGACGCAGGGCTGCGAGGTGTTTGTTCCGGCGGCGGCGTCACGTCTTGTGCAGCAATACCAAATGGACCAACTCATTGAAGGAGGTCTGGAGGTGGTGAGCTGCGGCGCCAATGTTCCTTTTGCCGATAACGAGATTTTCTTTGGCCCTATCGCGCGTTCGGTAGATAGCCGGGTAGCGCTGATTCCTGACTTTATCGCGAATTGTGGCATGGCCAGGGTGTTTGCGTACCTGATGCAAACCGGCATTGAACTTACGGATACGGCCATGTTCGCTGATGTGGCCAACACCATCGGTCATGCAGTAGATGCTGTGATGGAACGCAACAGCACCAGCACCGACTTTTCTCGCACTGCTTACAGCATTGCCTTGGAGAAGTTGATGCCTGCTCAAGCATAAGTTTTTCAGGGGATGTCGTTCGAAATTCAGCTTCAGCATTTCCAGGGCCCTTTTGACCTGTTGCTCTTCTTCATTGAGCGCGATGAGTTGAATGTGCACGACATCCCCATTGCCCGAATCACCGACGATTTTCTGGACTATCTGCACAAATTGCAGGAGTTGAATTTGGAGGTAGCGTCGGAGTTTATTTTGGTCGCCGCCACCTTAATGCGAATCAAAGCCAAGATGCTGCTGCCTCGCAAGGAGCTGGATGCACAAGGCAATGAAATTGACCCTCGTGCGGAGCTGGTGGATCGGCTGTTGGCCTACAAACAGTTCAAGGATATTTTAGAAGAGATTAGGTTGATGGAGGAGAACCGGCTGCTGCGGGTTCAGCGGGGCAACTTGGAGCAAGATCTACTTCAAATCAGAGAGAAGTTTGTGTCGCTGGAAGAGCTGCACAGCCTTGATTTATACAAACTGCTGAAGACCTTTCACAAGGTGATGAATGCGCACGAGGAACGGCAGCAAAAGCCGACGCATGTGGTGTTTGCTTATCCGTTTACGATGGAGGGGATGAAGGAAAAAGTGTTGCAGACTGTAAAAAGGCAGGGACGGGAGGATTTCGTGAGGCTGTTGGAAGCGTGCACTTCCAAGTTGGAGGCGATTTTTCTTTTTCTTTCGGTATTGGAGCTGTTGCAGCAACAGTTGTTACAACTCAGCCAAGGCGAAGGGTATAACAACTTCTGGCTCACTGGAGTTGAAGCAGAGTAAGGGAGAGGTTTTTAAGGATTTGAAACGGTAGTTAGGTTGTAGGTTTTCACGCAATGGGCGCAGAGGTTTCGCGAAGTGCGCTGTGAGTGTTTGTGCGGTAGTCGGGGGAGTGTAATTCAATTTGTGGTACTCCAACTTTTTCAAGCCTTCAAGGTAGTAATCATGAAGGCGGAATTGGCTCTTTACGCCAATCACTAATTTCGGGCAAAGCCCTTACGCCTATAAATAACTAAAAACGAGGAATAGCTATTTCGGACCTTCTATTGATTCACTCTTTATGCTTTGATTCTTAATCAGATACTCTATTGCAAATGAAGACTACAGATGCTACACCCTCTGATTGGTTAATTTTATGTTAATTAAAACAAATTTCAAATTTCTCATATATTTTCGACCAACCAAATATTCTATACCATGAAAAAACAA
>JAIXUI010000103.1 GCA_027484125.1 Bacteroidota bacterium
CGATTCTTTTAACCTTACTAGATTTTTAAAATAATTATTAAACCTAAGGAATCATGTTCATTTAAAGGTTATTTCTACTGGATGTGATAAATTAGTGTAGCATTTATGCCTAAGCTTTACGATAGTGTTTGACTGACAATAATCAAATAGGAAGATGGAACTCAAAGAAGAAATCGTAGAACTTGTAAACAAGTTACCCAATGAAGTTTTAGGGGAACTTTTACAATACCTCCGCCAAGTAGAAAAAACTACTGTCCAGAAAAAGCGGCTTTCATTTAACCTAAATACGATTTTAACCGAAGACAGAGAACTACTTGAAAAATTGGCGAAATGATTGACTACCAAGTAGTTCTTGAAATTCATCAAGTTTAATACGAGAGTTTGGTGGCGCAGAAGGTGTTAGAGATGAAAACGGACTTAAGTCCGCGCATGAACGACCTTTCAGTGGTTTTGGAGAATCCGAATTTTACCCAAGCTCTGAAGAAAAAGCAGGTGCAATTTTAGAAAGTTTCGTCAAAAGCCACCCTATCATAGATGGCAACAAAAGAATTGGTTATGTCTTGATGCGTTTAGTATTGATGAACGCTGGCAAAGACATCCAAGCTACACAAGATGAAAAATTCAAATTTGTTATTGCAATAGCATCTGGAAAACTAGACTTTCCACAAATTGCAGCTTGGATAAGACAACGAATTGTAGAAATATAAAAACAACCTGGCAGGCTTAGAGATTTAGTTGATGTTAATTACCCTTCTTGTAATATACGGCACAAAAAAGCCGACTTGAAATTCAAGTCGGCTTTTTTGTGCGTTAGCGCTATTAACGAAGGAGCAACTTAGCGGTGTAAGCGGTTTTGGTTGCGGTATCCAGGAAACGGAGGGTATAAACTCCGGCGGGTAATGACTGAACGTCCACCGCGATTTTGAAACTATCTACCATTTGGGTTCTGGTTTGCACCCTTTGACCGAGGGCGTTAACCAATTCGAGTCCTGAAGGTTGGTTAGACAGGGCTTCGTTGGCCATCACAAATACCACGGGTACGCGCTGTGCAGAACCATAGGTAACGGCAGGATTAGGGAACACTTCGAGTTGCTGGAAACGGAACCCTGGTTCAATTACTGAAGTAGCGCCGTTGGCATTCAAGGCAACGGTGTAGGATGGGAATGCCGTGATGTCGGTGTTGAAGGTTAGTGTACCAGCGGAAGCGCCAGCAACAGTAGGTGTAAAATCAACAGGAATCGCTACTGCTTCACCGGCTTTTAACCACATGGTAGGAAATGAGCCCACTAAGCTGAAACCAGTTCCGGTAACCACTGCGTTAGAAAGTTGAACGGAATCTCTTCCATTATTGACCACCATCACTTGGTATTGTTTGGAAGCACCCACATTAACAAATCCAAAATCTGCGCTTAATTCAGGCAACAACAGCGACTTGGTAATCGACACCGTAGCAGTTCCGGAGATTGTTGAAATTCTATCCATAAACTGTGGGTAATCAATAAATGGATTACGGTTATTCTGAGCCGCGTTGATGTCTATATTGCGTTTACGAGCGATTGCATTGGGTGGAAAATTGTTTAACCATCCTCTCAAGGTAGATTCCTGAGGAGTAAGCCAGCTGGTGCTCACATTAGCAACGCCGTTGTATTTCAATCCAAAGTAAAATAGCGAAGCAGATACATTGCTTTTGTGCTCATTGCGAGGTTCAAACGAAGAACCATTGCTTTTTGAGCCACCTTGTGTCCAGGTAAAGGTGGATAAATTTGCAAATGGATCATTGCTTCTTATTGTATTAGTGGCCCCATCAGCTGGATAGAGGTGATGCAAATCACTTTGCATAGGTTCATCTGTAGCTCCGAGGCTTTGCGGCCAAGTGTGCTCCGTGTTCATGCTATAAGGCGCATTGTTGAGCGTTCCGGTATTGATAGGATAACCGGTAATGATTCTTCCGGTATAAACACATTCGCATTTATTTACAGGAGAATTGGGTTCTCTTCCATTATTCTTCCAATTATCAATGGTTTCGAACATGCGAATGCGTGCATTGTTGGTACCGGTGTATCCAAGCTGAATGTACCCTTGATTAATTCTTGTGCGAAGGGCAACCTTAAGCGGTTCTCCTTCCAGGTTCTCAGTAGAATTGTAATAGCTAAGTGCGAATCGTCCTTGCCCACGAACATCCAAGCGAATAGGCCCTTGACGGCTGTTATTCATGAATATTAGCTCTGAGTTATGATACATATTTTGCTTAGGCTCAAAAAATACGGTTATCTGTTTGGAGCCGTTCGCTGGTATGGTAAAGGTAGAGTCGCTCACCCTAAAGCTGTTTCTGTTCCAATTCCTGAAGAAAAGTATAGAGTCAACCGTGATATTCTGACTGGATGAGTTCGTGAAAGTAATCACCTGACTGGCAGGTGAGTTGTCGATGACCAAGCCAAAATCGATGGAGTTCTGACTTAAGGTGATGGCATGCTGGGCAAAAACTGAGATGCTCCAAAGCATGGCAAGAAACAGGGAACTGAGCTTTTTCATGTGAGAAAAACAAAGTTATCTCTTTCGTTTGATTATCAGTTTAAAACAACATTAGGCTTTTAACTGCTCATGCAACGCCAGAATTTGAGGCAGCACTTGTTTTTGAGCATCGTTTACAAGGCGGTATTGGCAATGGCGCATTCGCTCTTCTTCTGAAAGCTGATTTTTTATTCGCGCCACTACCTGTTCTCGGGTCCATTGATTGCGATTCATGACCCGCTTAATCCTAAGTTCTTCCGGAGCGGTTACGCCTATCATTCCATCCAGTTGTTTATACGCCCCGGATTCTATCAACAAGGCAGCCTCTCTAATCAAGTATGGCGCGTTAGGATAAAGATCAGCCCAGTGTCTGCTATGCTTTGCAACGGCGGGATGAACCAACTGATTCAGCGCCTGTAACAATTCGTCGTTGTGAAATACTTGGGTGGCGATGTAGGCGGTTTGCAGGATTCCAGCTTTATCGTAAGCCCGCTCACCTAGTAAAGCTTTTATTTGATCTACCAGCTCCAAATCGTTTTGCATCAGCCATTTAGCGGATGAATCTGAATCGTAAACCGGTACTCCAAGCGCGATAAACACTTTCGCAACAGTGGATTTTCCGGCTCCAATGCCACCGGTCAGGCCATACACTTTCATCGGATGGTTTGCAAATAGTCTATTCTGGAAGGCAAAACGTGGAAGTTTCGAGCATAAATAGGTGCTTGCTTGATTACCGGTACTAAAAACCGTTCTCCACGTTGCATATCAGCGCCATTAACTTCAACGGTCAGTGGCTCTTGCTGGAATCGTTTGTAGAATTTCATAGGAACCTGACAGCGTACTTTTACTACAGAAGGCACTAACCGAAAGGAACGATTTTCGGGAACATTACGAATTTGCACCGGAATCATCTTTTCTACATCAACGAAACGGTCCACCGCTTGAATCAATTTGATTGGTGTGTTAGGGTAATAAATGCCTAAATGTTCCATTTTCTTGAGTTCTAAGGTGGTTGAATAGCTGGAACTTAAGACTGGACTTTCGAATGGTCGGGTTTCTATGGCAGTGATGCGGTTGATGAGAGATTCTGGCATGTTCACCGCAATGGAATCGGGTACGATAAGCGGTTTTCCTACTCCAGAATAACCAGTAGCATACTTAAAACGCACATCCACTTGAATGGGCAACTTACGTTTGAAGAGCTTACCAGATTCAAAGCGAATCAAAGAAGGAGTAACTTTTCGAATGAGTACCCTCCCGGGTAGCTGCGCAGCCAACACTGGTATCAGATTAGAGGTGTAAAGGTTGTCAGTAAAATCAATTTGTTCGAAATCAATCACCAAGGTATTGTTGGATATGCCTGTATAAATTCTGAATAAGTCCCAACCATAGCCATACACTTTGAGGTCGAGGGTGGATGGTAAACGGTTGAATTGATAGAAGTCGGGCGGAAGGTGCTCAAATCGGGTTTTTACCTTGAGCACATATTCGTATTGTTTGCCCATACCTTGAAGAAACCAAAGCATAGTAGCCAGGATCAGACACAACACAATGGTGCCTAAATTCTGGCTCGACTTCAGTTTACTCCATAATCTGTTCAACAACCCCATTTCACTAAGTTATCGCAAAATAAAACGGGCTGAGAAAAAATGTATTTCTCTCAGCCCGTTGATTCAACCTTTAAAAATCAGGATTTTTTCTCTTCTACCTTACCGTAGGCAGCGTTGGTAAACTCTTGTGAAATCGCTGATTTCTCAATTTTGAGTTTGTTTTGACCTTCTACTTCAATGGTGCAGGTAGTATCGCCGAGTTCTACAATTTTACCATGGATTCCACCAATGGTAACCACTTTACGGCCTTTATCGAGGGTATCGCGAAATTCCTTCTGTTCTTTTGCCTTTTTACTTTGAGGCCGAATCATGAAGAAATACATCACAACGAAGATGAGCAAAAACATGAAGAGGGTACTCATCATACTGTTTTGACCTTGTGGTTGGCCGCCTTGTGGCTGAGCCATGAGTAGGGTAAGAATGGTTAACATCATTTTTCTGTTACGTCTGCGGTTATGGAAATAACCGTATTGTTTGGGATGGTATTCGCGATTAGGGTTACTTGTTTTTCATTATGACCGATTCTTCCTCTTGAGTCGAAGGAAACACGGATAAATCCATCGCCTCCGGGCTTAATTGGTTCTTTGGGGTACTCAGGTACGGTGCAGCCACATGAACCCGAAGCCGAGCGAATGATTAAATCGCCTGTTCCGGTATTCTGAAAACGGAAGGCGTATGTAACTTTTTCACCTTCGTAAACCCGACCAAAATCGTGAAGGTCTTTATCAAAAACAATCATCGGTACGCCCTCCTTGCTGCTGGTATCCTCAGCCGAAACCGGGTTATTGACGATATCAGCATCAAGTTTCTTTTCAGAGGAGCCTGAACAAGCCATAAAAGCCATTGAGATGAAAGCGAAATACAAGTATCTCATGCGTTAATCTATTAAACCTCTTCCTGTTTTGTTTATTCTTCCGGAGTCTCTTAAGTGTTTAGACAAATTATCAAGCACCCCATTAACGAAGATTTTACTCTTGGGAGTGCCGTATTCCTTGGCTAACTCGATGTATTCATTGAGGGTCACTTTTACTGGTATTTCCTCAAAAAACTCTATTTCTGCCGCTGCCATACAAAGCAAAATCATATCGATTGACGAAATACGATCAGCCTCCCAATTCGGGGTTCTTACCGCAATCAAACCACGGTAATCGTCCTGCATGAGCATGGTCTTTCGATATAATTTAACTACAAATTCTTTATCCGTTTTCCAATCACGGGTGATGGCAGCAAGTTTTACTTTTCCGGCTTTGAGTTGACGAATGGTATCGGTTACGGCATCGAAAATGATGACATCGTCGGCCTTCCAACCTAAACTGAATGCATCAAACCAACTGTGCAAGGCTTCGCTTTTGTAAAGAACTTCTTCCAGAATGAGCAATAATGTTTGTTTGTGCGCTTTCTCCTCCGGATTTGGGTTAGTCAAATACGCATGAACCTCATCAAGTTTAATGGCTTGTAAGTACAAGTCCCTGATTAAGTCGGTATCGAAATGCCTAGCTTTAATTTTCCCGATGGCTTTAACAAAGACTTGATCTTCAACTAAAGCAGTGATCAAAGGATTGTAGCCTAAATTTCTGGGAGCCAGTGTTTTATTTCCTGCCGATACTGGAATACTATCCAGTTCGTCCGCCCAAACTAGGTTATATTGACAGACATCTGTGATCAGTCCCAATAACAACAAATAGCTATCAAAAGCATTTGAAATCGATTGTAGCAGCGACTCTTCTTCTTCCTGAAGGTTTTTATTGTCTGAACTTTGGGAAGCATAGAGGGCTTGCAGGACTTTCTCCCTGATTTGGCGGCGGTTGAACATTTATCGGTTGGCTCTCAGTTTTCGGATATCATCGATGCGACGAAGGGCCATTTGAACGGCGGCTTCGTGGGTGGTGAGGTTATTTTGTTCTGCAAAATCAAACAAACGCAACGTTTGGCTGTAAATGCCTTCTGTTTTAGAAAGCGCATTCTGACGGTTGTAACCTTCCAATTCAGAATACACATTGATGATTCCACCTGCGTTAATCAAAAAGTCAGGAGCGTAAAGAATGCCACGATCTTGGAGCATTTTTGCGTGTACTGCGGTGTCTTTCAACTGATTGTTGGCTGCACCTGCAACAATTTTACACTTCAAACTTGGAATAGTCTCATCATTGAGGGTTGCACCTAAAGCACAAGGAGCGTAAATATCCACCTCTTGCTCGTAGATTTTTGCCGGATCTACCACTTTCACCCCGGGATGTAATTTGGTAACACGCTGAATTTGGTCTTCGAAGATGTCAGAGATTGAAATATGAGCCCCTTCTTTAATCAGCATATCGATGAGGTTAGTACCTACGTTGCCAGTTCCTTGAACCAATACTTTTTTGCCTTCAAGGTGATCGTGCCCGTAAACTTTCTTAACCGCAGCTTTCAAGCCCATGAAAACCCCATAAGCCGTAACTGGAGATGGGTCACCGCTTCCTCCTCTGTGTTCTGGAAGACCCGTTACATGCTTTGTTTCCATCGCGATAAACTCCATGTCGCCTTTGGATGTACCAACATCTTCAGCGGTAATGTACTTACCCCCTAAAGAATCGATGAACTTACCATAACGACGGAAGAGTGCTTCAGACTTGTTCTTGCGGGAATCTCCAATGATAACGGCTTTTCCGCCACCTAAATTGAGACCGGAGATGGCCGATTTATAGGTCATGCCTTCTGATAGACGAAGCGCATCGATGAGCGCTTCTTCATCATTGACATATTGCCACATGCGTGTTCCCCCAAGGGCAGGGCCCAAAACGGTGTTATGAATGGCGACTATGGCTTTTAGGCCGGTGTGCTCATCGTGGCAAAGTACCACTTGCTCATGACCCATTGAAGCCAGTTTTGCGAAGAGTTCGTTGTTAGAAGACATGACGGTCAAAGAAAATTGATTGATTGTGATTGCCTGTTGATTGGCCGCAAATGTAGTGTAATTTTTAAACTGAGTGACTGTGAAAACGGTACCTTTGAGCACCATGCACCAGCTGTCAGCACTTAATCGGTACTTCTACAAATATCGCTTCAGGCTATCGCTCGGAATTCTGTTCGTTAGTTTGTCCAACATTTTCGGCGTTTTTCCTCCCCAGGTTATTCGCTATGGTGTTGATTTAATAAAAGACTCCGTAGAGCTTTATCGCTTGTTTGAAGGGCACTTATCCGCTGAATTGCTTTTCACTCTGATCAGTAATTACCTCTTATTCTTCGGTTTATTGGTATTGTTGCTAGCCCTTGTCAAAGGACTGTTCATGTATTACACCCGGCAAACTATCATTTTCATGTCGAGACTCATTGAATACGATATGAAAAATGAACTTTTTGCTCAATATCAACGACTTTCTCAATCCTTCTTTAGAAAAAACAGCACCGGTAACCTGATGTCTCGAATTTCGGAAGATGTAGGAAAAGTTCGAATGTACGTTGGACCAGCAGTGATGTACGGTCTCAATATGTTGGTTACTTCAATCATGGTGATTGGTGCCATGGTACAAGTGAATGCCAAGTTGACGTTGTATGTACTAGTTCCTCTTCCGGCACTTGCGGTAGGGATTTACTACTTAAACAACCTTATACTGAAGAGAAGTGGTGCCATTCAACAAAAGTTAGGCGAGTTAACCACCTTTAGTCAGGAGAGCTACTCCGGTATCCGAGTTATCAAATCGCTGGGGCTTACTGCTCATTTTGAGAAAAGAATGAGTGTAGAATTGGATGATTACCGCCAACAGGCTTTGCAATTGGTAAAAGCCGATGCGCTCTTCTTTCCTCTCACCCTTTTGTTGATAGGAGCCAGCACCATCATCACGGTGTACATTGGCGGGCTACAAATGATATCAGGAGAAATTTCTGCCGGCAACATTGCTGAATTCGTGATTTATGTGAATTTACTTACCTGGCCTGTAACATCTATCGGATGGATTGCATCCATGGTTCAACAAGCAGCAGCCTCTCAAGAGAGAATCAATAACTTCATGAAGTTGGAACCTGAGATCAATAAAGAAGTTGGTGAAAAGAATCTGCTTAAAGGGCAAATTGAACTGAAAAACGTCAGTTTTAAATATCCGGAAAGCGGGGTTCAAGCCTTGAAAAATATCCATATATCCATACAACCAGGTCAAACTTTAGGCATTGTTGGAAGAACTGCTTCCGGAAAAACCACCCTTGCTCAATTATTACTCAGGCATTTCGATCCTGACGAAGGTGAAATCCTTATTGATGGGCTTCCTTTGAAAAACTGGCATGCAGGCCACTTGCGAGAGCAAATTGGATTCGTACCTCAGGAAGCTTTTCTCTTTTCTGATTCTATTGCTAACAACATCGGATTTTCTAAAGATTCAGTCAGTAGAAAAGAAGTACAGGAAGTTGCCCAATTGGCAGCTGTAGATGAGGCTATCCAAGCACTTCCCCTTCAATACGACACTATTGTTGGAGAACGAGGGGTTACCCTTTCAGGTGGACAAAAACAAAGAGTGGCCATTGCACGCGCTTTACTCGGTAAAAAACCTGTTTATATCTTCGACGACTGTCTTTCCGCGCTTGATACTGCCACAGAACATCAGATACTTGAAAATCTCCGGCGATATACCGAAGAACGAACGACCATCATCATCAGCCATCGGATTTCTTCCGTTATGGATGCCGACCATATCTTGGTGTTGGATGCCGGTTTGATTGTTGAACAGGGCAAGCATGAGGACCTGGTTAAAACACAAGGTTTTTATTCTAGGCTTTGGAGCATGCAACAACCTGACCTTCCCAAAGACTAACTTCACATTAGAAACCTTGTGAATGCGGACTATTTTTTTATACAATAGTCGGTTTTTTGATAATAAAAGGGGCGCTAGAGAAATAAATGTCGGGAAGTTTCCACCTTTTTTTTTCTAAACAGTTTATGTGGCTATTTTTGACATATACCTGCTATGAGTCATTACGGAAACGGAAAGCAAGACGAAGTCTTTTCAAAAAAAATTAAAGCTGGCAAACGAACTTATTTCTTCGATGTGAAAGCCACGAAGAACAACGACTACTTTCTGGTCATCACAGAAAGTAAACGCCAGTTTGAAGATGGCAACTATGTAAAACACAAGATTTTTGTGTACAAAGAAGACTTTAACAAGTTTTTAGCTTGCCTGGAAGAAACAGTTAATCACATTAAAACCGAACTTCTTCCTAACTACGATTTCGAAAATCCTGAAACCTATCGTGATTATCACGAAAATGAATAACCGTTTTTATGGCCAAAAGCAGGGTTGAATCAGTCCCAGAAAACAAGGTACGTCCAAGCTATCTAATCGGCATTGGTTCTTCAGCTGGTGGCCTTGAAGCCCTTACAGATCTTCTCTCGCATCTGCCACGCCGACTAGAGGAAGTTGCTTTAGTTGTGGTTCAGCACTTAAGCCCAACTTACAAGAGTATGTTGGTTCAGCTCTTAAGCCGTGAAACCGAACTAGAGGTCAAAGAAGCAGTGTCGGGAACCCTTGTTAAAAGCAACACCGTTTACATTACCCCACCCGACAATGACATTGTGGTGAATAAGGGTAAAATCATGTTGAAAAAGCCGGCCAATCAACCTGGTCCAAAACCTTCCGTCGATACTTTTTTCGAAACATTGGCTCAAGATTTTGGAGATAAAGCGATTGGTATCATTCTATCCGGTACCGGCACCGACGGAGCTGCCGGCATTCGAGCAGTTAAAGCTGCCGGTGGCTTGACTATCGTGCAGGAGCCCTCTTCGGCCAAGTACGATGGAATGCCATTAGCCGCTATTGAAACCGGACATGTGGACCTCATCCTCACTCCTTCCGTAATTGGCGAAGAATTACATGCTATCCTCAACAACAACTTACTACTTGAGTCGGAAGTCGCTGATGCTTCTCCTAAAAGTGAACTGAGCAAGATTTTCAACTTGCTCACGAAGCATTACGGAACCGACTTTTCCAATTACAAACCCACCACCATTTTCAGAAGGCTGCAAAAACGCATGCTTACGCTGAAAATCAACAACCTGACCGACTACGTCAAGTTTATTGAAAAGAACCCTTCTGAGTTGGAAGAACTTTTCAACAATATCCTCATTGGGGTTACGAGTTTCTTTCGTGATAAAGAAGCTTTTCAAGAAATTTCCGTACATCTCAAAAAGATTGTTTCATCTAAACGTCCGGATCAACCCATAAGAATTTGGGTGCCAGGTTGCGCCACAGGCGAAGAAGCCTACAGTTTGGCTATTGTTTTGGCCGAAGCTTTAGGCGAAAATTTACCTTCCTACAACATTCAGATTTTTGCAACCGACATCGACGAAGATGCGTTAAAAACAGCTAGAAAAGGGCAGTATCCCGAAGCAGCACTTGCTGAGGTTCAGGATGATGTGCTCAAAAGGTACTTCCTCAACAAAGGCACTATTTTCGAAGTGTCTAAACACATCCGAGGTATGGTGCTCTTTTCCAGACATGACGTCACCGGAAATCCACCTTTTTTACGATTAGACCTTATTTCTTGCCGAAACCTCCTGATTTATTTCGGTCAAGAACTTCAAAAGCATATCATTCCCCTGTTTCACTATGCCCTTAATCAGGACGCATACCTGATGCTGGGTAGGTCTGAAACCGTTGGGCACTTTACTGATCTCTTCTCCATTGTGGATGGAAAAAACAAGATTTTCCAGCGCAAAAGAGGCGGTAACATCAATGCTATCAAGTTTTCCTTATTCAAAAGTCATAACCGCATTTCCGACAACCGAGGCTCATTGCCAAGTACTCGTACTGTAAAGCACGAGTATAGCTTGCAAGACATGATAAAAGAAACGCTGTTCAACACCTATGAGCATCCTTATGTCATTGTCAATGATAGCATGGACATCATCGAAGTCTCCGGTGATGTGAGACCTTTTCTCGGCCTTAGTTCGGGCCAAATGAACGCTAACCTGATTAAACTTGCACAAGCTGACCTTCAAATCGAACTTCGCTCTTTGGCTAGTAAAGCCATTCGGGAAAGAATTCCTTTGAAAGGCAAAGTAAGACGCATCAGTTTCTTCAACCTCCCCATCTTCGTTCAAATCACAGTAAAGCCGCTGTTGTTTGCCGACCCGAATGATGAACTTTTTCTGGTCATTTTCGAAAAAGTAGAAGTTGATGGTATCGTGAGCCATCAAGTTGATACTCAAGATCAGTCAGAATCATTGAAAATTCTGGAACTAGAGCAAGAACTGGGCGCAACTCGAGAACACCTTCAAACTTTTATTGAAGAACTTGAAACTTCCAACGAAGAACTTCAATCGCTAAACGAAGAGTTGCAGGCCGCAAACGAAGAATTACAATCTTCAAACGAAGAGTTGGAGACTACCAACGAAGAGCTTCAGTCCTCCAATGAAGAAATTCAAGTGGCCTACACGGAACTTAAAAACGCGCATGAAATCCTAGCAAAAAAGGAAAAAGAACTTCAACTTTCTCAATCCAATGTGAAAGCCTTGCTCAATAATACGTTACAGAGTTTCGTGTTGATTGATAAAGAATACCGAATTGTAGATTACAACAATACCGCCTGGCAAGCAGCTCTTGAAACTTATAAGCGGGAGATGAAGGCAGGTTTAAGCATCATTGACTTCGTAAGACCAGCCGACCTGGGAGACTTTTACAAAGATTTCAATACTGCTCTTCGAGGTGAAATCCTTTACTCTGAACGCTGCATCCCTGATGCTGATAACCGAAACCGCTGGTATCTATACAACTATACACCGGTTTACAACATGCAGCAAAAGGTGGATGTGGTCTCCTTCTCGGTGCTCGATATTACCGCGCTTCGACAAACACAGGCCGAGTTGGCGAATACAGAAAAGCTGGTTTCATTGGTATTCGACCTAAACCTTGACGGAGTTTGTATTACTGATGAAAACGGCTGCTTTGTTAGAGTGAATAAGCGATACGCTGAAATCTACGGATTTGAAAATGCTGAATCAGTAATTGGAAAACCATTCGTTATCGTACTTCCTGAAGAACACCGGGAATATGCGCAACATCTTCACGATGAGTTCATCAAAACTGGTTATGAAATCCCTCAAGAATGGACCGTTAAACGACTTGATGGGGAATTAATTAGAATTTTCGTTACCGCCGATTTGCTTACCCGTGACGACCATAAACGATTTAAAGTTACCACCATTCGGTACATTGGCCCCGTTACAGACGGACATACCGGAGGACCACTTGAAAGCTAATCCAAACAAAAGAGGCGATACTTGAGTATCGCCTCTTTTGTTTATATCGCTCCTGAAGTTTCTAATTGCCTTTTTCCGCCAACTCCTTGATTCCGGCTAAACCATCCTTGTAGTCTTGCTCTAGTTTACCAGGTCCATCCATCACCATCATCAGACCTCTGAAAATAAAAGGGATGTCTGAGCCCTTCATGTTCCATTTCATTTCAGTACCATCAACTGTTGGAGTTAAGATCATTTCAGCATAAGAAGGCTCATCCCAATCTTTGAAACGGAGTTCGGTTTTAACATAAGCATCTGGTTTTAGCTCAATCATTTCTTGGCTGCCTTCGCCTTCAGACTCAGAAATCCAAGATTGCTTGTGGCCTACCTTTCCTGCTTCGCCCTCCATAGTACTTTTCATTTGTGGATCACGTTTAGCCCACGGACTCCACCCCTTCCATTGATTAAAATCTGACACAAGCGCATAAACTTTGGCGGGCGGTGCTTGAATAGTTACGGACTGCTCGGTATTAAATGACTTAGGCCCCAGTAGGCAGCATGCTAAATAAATCACCAGCAAAATCCCAAAAATTCGGACAAATGTTTTCATTTTCTCAGTTTAGGTTGTTGATTCATAGTTAAGAAAAAAAAGTGATTATACCGCTATGACTTCTTCCCACTCTACCACTTTAATCAAAGGAGAACTTCATGTTCACTCCAAAGGAAAAGGAAGGTTGCTGCTTTTGACCGAGGACAGCATTGCCTCGCTGCTAGCAGCTGGAGTTAAAAGAGTTGTAGTAACCAATCATGGCAATACCTATCATTTGGCATTTCAAAAATCTAAAACGCTTGGTTATTATCTGATGCTGAATGCGGACATCATGAAGCATCACGTAGAAAATGGAGGAAGTTATGCTGGCACCATGACTGTGGCAATTGCTGCTGACCACAGTGAGTTACAATTCAAAACTTCTGAGGTGTTGGAGGAGTTGCTCATGCAAGATGAGGAGGCGAATCAATTATTTCAGCAGTTAAGTTCAGGCAAAAAGCGAAGTTTTATCCATTGGATAGAGTCAGCGAAATCAATGGATGTTCGAATAAAGCGTGCTTTGCAAACGGCTGAAAAGCTCAAAGAGGGTTCTTCCAATCCATAAATTCTTGCAGATGACTACCTATTATTTCGATCATAACGCCAGCACATTTCCATACGAAGAGGTGATAGCAGCCATGAACGAGTGGTCCTTGCCCAATAAATGGGCGAATCCAAGTGCAAAACATCATGCAGGAAAGCTTGCTGCGAAAGCAGTTCAAGAGGCAAGAGTTCAGATAGCTACATTGATTGAAGCCAATTCTGAAGAAGAGATTTTCTTTTGTTCAGGAGCTACAGAAGCCATAAACTTAGGCCTTCAGGGCATGGCTCAGTTATTGGCTGAAAGCAATACGCCCACCAGGATTGCAGGATTTGCCGATGAACATCCTGCTGTTGGCAGTTGCCTCTCTGCCATGCAAAAACGTTATCATCAACACCCTGATATTGAAATTTTTCCAAGCATAGAGTCTAGTTTCACCGGCAAGTTTTCAAACGAAAATCCGCGGCTTTTGCTATTGGTTCGAATGCTGGCACAAAATGAAACCGGACAAGTTTATGATCTACCTCAAATTCGGTCTCAATTCTTAAGGGAAGAAGATTGGCTCTTTTCAGATTTGAGTCAAGCAGTAGGGAAAATTCCAGTTTCTGTTCAACAACTTAACATTCAAATGGGCGCTTTCTCAGGCCATAAGTTAGGAGGACCTGCCGGAATAGGTGTTTTATACATGAGCCGAAAAAAACCTCGGCTTAGCATCAACCCACTTACGTTTGGCGGAGGTCAGGAGCAAGGCTTGAGGCCGGGAAGCTTGAATTTACCCGGTATCGTAGGGTTGGGGGTAGCCGCCCAATTGGTAAAATCTAATTTAGACACGCACATCAAACAGCTTGAGTCAATCAGGAGAGCATTCGAAACCAAACTTCGAATTTTAGTGCCGGAAGTCCAATTTTTAGCAGAGCAACATCAACGACTCCCGAATACCAGCATGGTGATATTACCGGCTGAATATGCCGATACCATGAAACATAGACTACCGGGTTTGTGTGTAACGCAAGGATCCGCTTGTGCCTCCGCAAGTGGAAAATCATCGCATGTTTTAGCCGCATTAGGCCTGAAAAAAGAGCAAATTGCACGTACTTATCGATTTAGTTTTGGCAGGAATAATTCCATTGAAGAAGTTACCTCTTGTTTAGAGGTCGCCTTTAGAGGAATTTCACACTAATCCTCGAAAATCACCATTCATAAAAAAAATTCAACCACTCCAAAGACAACCAAACTATCTTAGAGCCATGTCATTACTGGAAATAGATGCCGTAACCAAGCGATATGCCTCTCACACTGCGCTTGACCAAGTTTCTCTGTCAGTACCTGAAAATTCCATTTTTGGCCTACTTGGCCCTAATGGAGCAGGAAAAACGTCCTTGATTAGGATTATCAACCAAATTACAGCCCCTGATTCAGGAAAGGTTTTGTTTCAAGGACAGCCACTTCAGCAAACCCACATCAATGCCATTGGCTACCTTCCGGAAGAACGTGGATTGTATAAAAAAATGGAAGTTGGCGAGCAAGTGATGTATCTGGCGAGGCTTAAAGGATTGAGTAAAGAAGAGGCAACTCAAAGAATCAAATTTTGGTTTGAAAAATTTGAGCTTCAATCTTGGTGGAAGAAAAAAGTTGAAGAACTTTCGAAAGGAATGCAGCAAAAGGTTCAGTTCATAACCACTGTGGTTCATGAACCTAAGCTCATCATCTTAGATGAACCTTTCTCCGGCTTCGATCCCTTAAACGCCAACTTGATTCGGGATGAAATTCTTGAACTCAGAAAAAAAGGTTCAACAATCATTTTTTCTACCCACCGCATGGAAACCGTTGAAGAATTGTGCGATCATGTAGCCCTCATCAATCGTGCGAAAAAAGTGTTAGACGGTGAAAAGAATGCCATTCGCCAACAGTTCAGAGACAATACCTTCGAGCTTCGCTACTCCGGTACGTTGCCAGACTTGTCAGAATATGCGGAAATCCTCAGCAATCAACAGGATACAGATCATCAATTAGCGTTAATCCGACCTTCCGCAACATCCAGCAAGAGAGGATTAATCAGCAAACTCAATGACAATGTAGAGCTCATTTCCTTTGCTGAAAAACTCCCCACTTTCAACGACATCTTCATTAAAACCGTAAAAGAATCGTCTCATGAATAAGATAATGCTCATTGCATCCCGCGAATATTGGGTGCGGGTTAAAAAGAAGCAATTTCTAATTATGACCATGGTCGGACCACTTTTATTCTCCGCGTTGATGGTCATTCCCATGTTGTTGGTCCTTTACGGTTCTGATTCGCATACCGTTTTAGTAGCTGACCAAAGCGGGCAATTCAATGATGCCTTCAAAGACTCCAAAAAACTCAACTTTGAGGTAAAAAAGGAAGCTCCAGAAGCGTTAAAAGCTGGCTTAGATAGTTTGGAAGATACCGGTGTGCTGGTAATTCCGGCTGATTTCAGTCCTCAAAATCCTAGCGGTATTCAATATTTCGGAAAGAATCCGCTTTCTGCAGATCAAGAAATGCGGATCAGTGATGCTATTTCAGAAAAAATTGACAGTGAGCGACTTGCGCTTAAAGGATTAGACAAAAGCTTTATCGACTCTCTTCATACTGAAGTCAATATCCAAACCTTCAAAATGGGCGAAAAAGGATTCGAGGATTCCAGTTCAGGCGCAAGCAATGCCGTTGCTTTTGGCTCCTCTATTCTGATGTACATGTTTATCCTCTTGTATGGCATGCAAGTTTTAAAAGGGGTGGTGGAAGAAAAAACCAATCGCATTGTGGAAGTTATTGTTTCTTCCGTGAAGCCATTTCAGTTGATGATGGGCAAAATTTTAGGGATAGGTGCTGTTTCTCTCACCCAATTCCTGCTTTGGATTGTGCTCAGCATGGGCATTTTTACCGCAGTTTCATCCTTGGTTAAAGTGCCCGAAACTACCAAAGAAGAGCTCAGCATGGTGCAAAGCATGACGCCTGAAACCCAAAAAGCAGTAGAAGCGCAAATGGTTGATCAAACCAAACCAGCGATGATGAAAGCGATAGAAACGCTCGATTTAGGCAAAAATGTGGTGGTGTTCTTGATCTACTTTATACTTGCTTACCTATTTTATGCCTCCATTTTCGCCGCAATTGGATCAGCTGTTGACAACGAAACAGACTCTCAACAACTACTTTTTCCGGTTACCGTACCTCTTTTAATTGGTTATTTGCTCGGAATAATGGTTTCGAGTGACCCTGGCAATCAAGTAGGATTCTGGGCATCTATGATACCATTAACATCGCCTATAGTTATGATGGCCAGAATGCCATACGGCGTTCCAACATGGGAGCTTTTGTTGTCAATTTCCCTTCTAATTGGTGCATTCTTTGGCATGACTTGGATTGCTGCACGCATTTACCGAGTAGGAATCCTGATGTATGGCAAGAAGGCAACCTTCAAAGAAATCTTCAAATGGATCACTTACCAAGGATAGCAGTAGCTGACCTCGGCACCAATACCTTCAACCTGATTATTGCAGAAAAGCTGCCGCAAGGCGGCTTTTCTGTTTTATGGGAAGAAACCAAAGAGAGTCGTTTGGGAAGAAAAGGCGGATTGCAGGGAAAACTATCTGAAGAAGCTTTGCAAGATGCCCTATCGTTGATGAAGCATTATCATGCCGCAGCCAATCGTTTTGATGTTTCAAAAAAGATAGCCGTTGGAACTTCGGCACTTCGGCAAGCCTCTAATGCAACGATCTTTCAACAAAAATTAGAGTCTGAAACCGATTTTCAACTTTCTATTGTTTCAGGAGAAGAAGAAGCACGACTAATTCACCAAGGTATTTTGGCCTCAGGCTGCTTGGAAATCCGAAGACTTGTTTTAGACATCGGTGGTGGCAGTTGCGAGTTTATTTTGGCAGAAAAGGAACAAATATGCTGGAAGAAAAGCTTCGAAATTGGCATGGTACGAGCTGCAAATCTCAACCTCAAAGACGCTGATTTTCAATCAGGAAAAACCGCTTCGCTTAAAACTTACTTTAGTTCGGCACTAAAAGAGGTACAAGCGGCCATTCAGGAGTTTAGACCTAAGGATCTGATTGGAGCAGCCGGAAGCTTCGACACCCTAGTAGCGCTGGAAACCTCCTTGCGTCAGCAATCTTTCAACAGCACCTATCCACAGTTTCAACTGAATCGGGACTGCTTGACTCAACTTCGCAATAAAATCATCTTGGATTCTCCCGAACAGCGGCTGCAATACCCGGGCATTATTCCGGTAAGAGCGCCACTCCTACCCTATGCACTTACCTTAATTGAAGAAACACTAGCCTACTTTCCTCAAGAAGCTCAATTGATTTGTACGAGTTATGCCCTACGAGAAGGAGTTGCAAAACTAGTGTTTGAAAACAAATGGCATTAAAGCCTAAAATGAGCTTATTTTTGAGACCAAAGATGGAAAATCCTTATGCCAGGCTTCATGCCGTAACCACGTTTATCTTGGATGTTGACGGTGTACTCACCGACGGCAAGCTACTTATCACCGAAGAAGGGAAGGAACTCAGAAGCATGCACACCAAAGATGGACTGGCTGTAAAAATGGCATCCGACAGTGGCTACCGGGTCCTCATTATCTCTGGTGGTAACAGCGAAGGCGTAGTTAAACGCATGCAAAAGCTTGGAGCCACCCGGGTGTATATGAACTGCAAGGACAAGTTAGAATTGGCTAAAAAACTAGGCGATGAAATGGGCTTCCAACTCTCAGAATGCCTGGTGATGGGAGACGATTTAGCTGATTTCAGTTTGATGCAAGCAGCTGGTGTAGCTGTAGCACCCGCAGACGCAGCACACGAAATTCTGGAAATTGCTCATTTCGTGAGCAGCTTCAAGGGAGGTGAAGGATGTGTAAGGGAATACATCGAAAAAGTAATGCGATTGAACGGCCACTGGACTTCTACCGGAAAAATAAATTACTAGCATGTCGGTTTTCGCCTTTTTACGTCTTATTCGCTGGGTCAATCTGCTTATCATGGCCGCTACCCAATATGCGGTTTATTATTGTTTATTAAAGCCAGCCATTAAATCAGCTTTTGTAGCTCCTGCACTTACCCACCAAAGTTTCGCGTTGTTGTGTTTGTCCACCTTGCTTATAGGTGCTGCCGGCTACATCATCAACGATTACTACGACATCCGGATAGACCAAATCAACAAACCGGAAAAAGTGATGATAGGGAAAATTATGCGTCGCCGTATTGCCCTTGCCTTACATATTGGCATTAGCGCCATAGGTTTGTTCATCGCCTTTTTGGTCGCTTGGTCAGTAGGCATGCCACGATTGGTGTTTCTGCATGCAATTGCGGCCCTTTTGCTCTATAAATACAGCGAAAACTATAAAAGGCGTTTTTTAAGTGGTAACCTGATGATTGCACTACTTACTGCTTTGGTAGTGATTTTACCGCTCGCTTTTGAAACCAAAGCCATCATTCAACTCAATGGCATTCAACCAGAAATGGCAAGCTATGTGGTGAAGGCATTTTTTGTTTATGCAGCTTTTGCCTTCTTTACCACTTTCATCAGGGAAATTGTCAAAGATGCAGAAGACTTGGAAGGTGATTTAGATTCTAATTGTCAAACCTTGCCCATCCTTCTTGGAACCAGGCGCACAAAAAATCTCTTAGTAGGACTATTGGCCCTGGTTGAAATTGCCCTTTTGATTATTTTCTATTTTCAATCTACCGGTGGCGGAGCCATTGCTGCCCTTTATTTACTTTTTGGTGTGATGGTTCCCGGCATTTTCACTGCTTGGCATGTACTGAAAGCCCGAGATAAAGCTGGTTTTGCAAAAGCCAGCACATGGTTAAAATTGATGATGACGGGTGGAATTTTATCAATGCCAGTTTATTATTTTATCTACCTCTATTTATAGGTATTTATCTGATATACAATATCTTACATTTACAAAACTATTAAAACCAGGAACTGTTAAACGTTCATGGGAAAATGTAAATGGATAGTTGTTTTTAATACGGTGCTCCTTTTCCTTCATGCCGGAATTGCAAGCACCCAGGCTTGGCCAGCGTTTAACATGCTGGTTTTTCTAATCTCACCATTTTTGGTCATCTACATGGTATGGAAGGTGTTAAGAGATACCTCAGATCCAGTAACCGCCACTTTTTCGGAGCAGTTTTATCAGGACGCCAATTTTGTTCCTGCTCCTGAACGTTCGCTTCACTCCTCTCTGGATAGAAGTTAGCTTTTGATTAACACGGCCGGAAGAAAAGACTTACAACACACTCAAGTTTTATCTGTTATAACAACTATGAAATTGAGTATGCTGAACCCTAACCCTATTTGGGTTGTTGTATTGGGGTGTTTGATTAGCTTGACTGCGTGCGGACAATCCACCGAACTCTCAAATAAAAGAATCACCAACAATACTTCTTCCAATATGAACGAACAAGACAAGGTCCAACTTACTGAGGCCGAATGGAAATCGAAGTTGACCGAAGCACAATACTATATACTTCGCGAGAAAGGAACCGAACGTCCCTATACCGGACAGTTTCTAATGCATAAGAAAAACGGCACTTACACCTGTGCAGGATGTGGAGCACCCTTGTTTTCTAGTAGTTCAAAGTTCGATTCTCATTGCGGTTGGCCAAGTTTCGACAAGGAATTAGGCGAAGGAAAAATCAAAAAAATTAAAGACAACAGCCATGGCATGTCCCGAATTGAAATAGTTTGCGCACGCTGCGATGGACATTTGGGCCATGTTTTCGATGATGGACCTACCGAAACAGGACTGCGATATTGTGTCAACTCTTTGTCTTTATCTTTCGAAGAAGCCAATGAAAAACCCAAAATTGCCAATTCCAAATCTGCAGAAGCCATCTTGGGTGGTGGATGTTTTTGGTGTGTAGAAGTCGTTTATCAGCAATTGAAGGGGGTACTTCAAGTTGAATCAGGATATAGTGGCGGAAAATACCCCAATCCTACTTACAAAGAGGTATGTACAGGAAATTCCGGCCATGCAGAAGTAGTGAAAGTAACCTATAACCCTGATATAGTCTCCTTCAAGGAAATTCTAGAGGTCTTTTTTACCGTTCATGACCCCACTACCCTCAATCGACAAGGCAATGATGTTGGCACTCAATACCGTTCTGTGATTTTTTATCAAGATGAGGCGCAAAAGAAAATGGCAGAAGATGTGATCGCTGCATTGAATCGTGAAAAAGTGTACAACAATCCGGTAGTTACGGAGGTAAGTCCGTTACAAGCATTTTATAAAGCGGAAGATTATCATCAGAATTACTACAACGACAATCCTACCCAGCCTTATTGCCAAATGGTTGTTCAGCCTAAGTTGGCCAAGTTCAAAAAGATTTTTAAAGATAAATTGAAGACTAACTAAGCACCGGCAGCATCCGATTCCGGGCTTAACTTCACCACCCAAGCTTGAAGCAACAAGGCAGGAAGCACTATTTTCCTGCCTTGTTGCTCAATTTCCGTTTGCTGCTCATTGATTGAAAGCAACACTATGGCGTGCATGGGCATCAATCCATAATGCCATAGTTCCGCAGAAATTGCATCGCTTGGTTGTTCACTTAAGAAAAGGGCGCGGTCAGCAGGTTGAAGATCACCTAACTTTTGCATGCCAACATGAGCTCTTTGGGGAATCGGTGAACCATGCGGGTCGAATTTTGGAAAGCCAAGTTCTGACTCAATGTCTTTCAACATTCTCTCAGGTAAGTGGTGCTCCAAGTCTTCTGCTTGTTCGTGAATTTGCTCAGGAGTTAAGCCTTCTTTTTCAGCCAGATAAGACTCCCAAAGTCGGTGAGCTCTTATCAACTGAAAGCCTCTCTGTTGCCCTTCATGACTAAGTGAAAACTGTCCATTTTCCTTCAGCAACAACCCTTGACTAAGCAACCAACGCATCCTAGATTTTAATTCAATGGTTGAAATTCCAAGATTTTGGGCCAATACATCCGAACGACCGGAATAACCATCATCCTCTTTCACCATGGCCTTCAACACATCTTCTGCATTCTGACTTTTTCTAGCCAACCACTTTCCATAAAATTTAGGGAGAATGCCTCGCTCCGGTGCGAAAACTACCATAAGTAAATACAGCGCCGTAGCGGTTAATGTCATTGCGGGACCTGGAGTAGTTTCAAGTGCAACGGAAATGAAAAAGCCCGATACTGAAGAAACCACACCAAACAAAGCAGATAAAACCAACATGGTAGAAAGTCGCTTGCTTACTAAGTAGGCAGTTGAAGCCGGAATGATTAACATAGCCACGGCAAGAATTACCCCCACAGCCTGAAGACTGGCAACTACCGCAAACGATAGCAGCAACATCAAGAAATAATGAATAACCGAAGAAGATATGCCCAAGGTGGTGGCCATTACCGGTTGAAAAGTGGTTACAAAAAAGAAGCGATATAGCAGCAGGATACACAATAAGGTGAATCCTGTAACACTTCCCATCAAAATCAAGTCGAGTGGAGCGATACCGAGGATGTTTCCAAAGAGAAAATCCTTCATATCGAGATGAACGCCCTCTTGGCGGGTAACCACGCTAATCCCCATAACACCAGCAGCAAACATGGCCGAGAACACAATCCCAATTGCGGCGTCTTCTCGCGTTCGGACATTCCGTTGAAGCCAGGTTATAAGTACCGCAGAAAACAAACCGGCAAGCACGGAGCCTGTAAAAAAAGCGACTATGCTATGCCCTGCTATCAAAAAGCCGCCTACCACACCCGGAAGCACTGCATGAGAAAGTGCATCCCCGATTAGGGACATATTCCTGAGTAAGATAAAACAGCCCAAGACTCCGCAAAGCAAACCGGTGAGCACCGCAGCAAGGAGCGCACGTTGGGCGTAGGCTTGTTCTAACAACTCCATCATAACTGGTAAGCAGTTGATTTATTGGTATCAGGTTTAAGCCAAATCATCAGTTCATCGGCGGTTTCTATAGGATGGATTTTTCCCTCATAGGCCACTGAAATACGTCCTGTTTCTTCCGAAACCACGATAGCGAGCGCATCACTGTGCTCGGATAAACCCAAAGCGGAGCGATGACGCAACCCCAGTTTGGGGTCCAAATCAGGATTTTCTGAGACAGGCAATACACAGCTTGCAGCTTTAATTTTCGAGTTGGCTACAATCACAGCGCCATCGTGAAGCGGGCTGTTCTTCTCGAAGATAGTTTCAAGCAGCCTCCTACTCACTTTCGCATCAAGCAAAATTCCTGTATTGGCATAAAATTGCAATTCAGACGTGTTGGCTAAAATGATTAATGCTCCAATTTTCTCACTCGAGAAGTAGGCACAAGCTTCTGCTATTTCTTGAAAGGCACGGTCACTCTTTTCTGCGAAGATGGGTTGGCCTTCAAAAAACTGCTTGAGAAAGCGATTGTTTAAACCGGCATTCTTGCCCAGTATCAAGAGAAACCGCCTTACTTCCGGCTGGAAAATGACGATTAATGCAATTACTCCAACTTTAATGAACTGGTTGAGGATGGCAGAAAACAAGTGCAATTGAAAGGCTTCAGCCGCAATCCAAATCACATAAATAGAAACTAAGCCCAAAATGATGTTGATGGCAAGGCTTCCTTTGATGAGTTTGTATAACCGATACATCAGGAAAGCCACCAACACGATGTCAATGATATCCCGTAATTCTACAGTTAGAAATCCGAGGTCAAATAGTTTCAAGCTGGTAAACAATTTTGACAGCATCCACTGCCGGTTTAACATCATGAACCCTTAAGAGGTTAGCACCACGTTCAAGTGCCAGTACCTGGAGGGCCAAACTTCCGTAAAGTGCTTCGTTTGCTTCACTTCCGGTTACCATTTGTGCCATTTTTTTTCGCGATAATCCAACCAGCATTGGCCTATTGGTCCATTGGAAATCCTGTAGTCCTTGGAGTAAGGTATAGTTGTGAGAAAGGTTTTTTCCAAAACCGAAACCTGGATCTAAAATCACATCTTGTATGCTCAGTGCAGATAGCTTTTGCAAATGCTTGGCAAAAAAACGCAGGATTTCCTCTATGATATGGCGGTAGTTAGGCTGCAATTGCATGGTTTGTGGCTCACCTTGCATGTGCATGAGTACATAAGGCACTTGGTACTTGGCAGCTACAGCCAGTATGCTTTTATCTATTTGCCCGGCTGATACATCATTGATGATGGAGGCACCCGCTTGAATGGCTGCTTCAGCCACTTCGCCATAAAAGGTATCAATGGAAATGATAGCATCAGGAAAATATCGTGCTAATAGCTCCATCGCTGGAATCACTCTGGCATATTCTTCCTTAACACCAATGCGAGTTGCGCCCGGCCTGGTGGATTGTCCGCCCAAATCTAAAATAGATGCCCCTTGATTGAGCATCAGTTCTGCTGATTTAAGTAAATCAGCGCTAGTGCGAATTCTACTTTCAGAATAAAACGAGTCCGGCGTGAGGTTAAGAATACCCATCACTCGCGCTCGCTCCAGGGTTAGCAAGCGGCCTCGGCAATTGAGACTTCGAACCGGGGTTTGTAGATCAGGTAAATTCACTTCCACAAGATACACCAACCTGTATCTTCGCACAAAAGTCTCGCCTTGTCTCAACTTACTTTTCAGCAGTACGACCACGTTACGGCACGCTGCCGCGAGTTATTCCAACGGAAAACCAAGGATTATGGAACCGCTTGGCGTATTCTTCGGCTTCCTTCGCTCACCGATCAGATTTTTATCAAAGCGCAAAGAATCCGCACTTTGCAAGACAATCAAACTAGGAAAATTGATGAAGATGAAAAAAGCGAATTCATCGGAATCGTCAACTATTGTTTGATTGCACTCATTCAAGATACCTTAGATGAGCAAGCCCCAATGGATTTAGATCCGGCTTACGCACTTCAACTCTACGATGAGCAGTTAAATCAATGCAGGCAACTCATGGCAGATAAAAATCACGATTACGGTGAAGCTTGGCGCGATATGCGGATTAGTTCTCTCACTGATTTGATTCTGATGAAGCTGCTAAGAGTGAAGCAAATAGAAGACAATGCAGGAAAAACCATCGTTTCTGAAGGAGTTGCTGCCAACTACAGGGATATGCTGAATTATTCGGTTTTTTCGTTAATCAAGCTTGAACTGCTATGATAGCTTTCCCGGTAATCGCTTTAGGGCTGATGTCAGGCACCTCGCTCGACGGATTGGATCTGGCATTAGTAAAATTTCAAAGTGAAAATTCCTTTGAACTTCTGGCCTGCGATACCCTTGGTTTTTCAGATGTTTGGTTAGAAAGACTCCAATCAGCCCCACAACTTTCCGGTTTAGACCTCAGTTTACTCGACCGAGATTTTGGAAGTTGGCTGGCAGAAGCAGCGGTTTCCTTTTTGCAACAGCATGGTGCAACTCCTGCTTTTATCGCTTCTCATGGATATACCGTCCACCATTTGCCACAAAAAGGACTTACAGTACAAATTGGTAATCCAGCTGTGTTAGCTGCGAAAAGTGGCTTCCCTGTCATCGCTGATTTTCGTCAAGGAGACGTAGCCTTAGGAGGACAGGGAGCACCATTAGTCCCGGTGGCTGAACCTATACTCTTCCCAAACTACCAGGCATGGTTGAATCTTGGAGGTATTGCCAATCTAACTTATTACAATGAGAATCGCGAAATTCAAGCTGCTGATTTAGTTCCTTGCAACCAAATCCTCAATATACTTGCTGGAATGGCAGGAAAAACCTTCGATCAAGATGGCCAAATAGCCAGAAAAGGCCAGCCTATCCCAGCCTTATTAAATGAACTTAGTGCATTAAGCCATTACCAGGAAAAAAGCGCTAAGCAATCGCTTGGCCGAGAATGGGTGGAGGCCGAAGAATGGCCTGTTTATCAAAAATACAGCAGCCACCCAATTGAAAACCTGATGGCGACCGCAGTTTTGCATATTGCAGGTTGTATTGCTGAAGGATTGCAACAATCTGGACCAACCAGAGATAAACGGGTGCTAGTTACCGGCGGTGGAGCACATCATACCTTGCTCATGGCTTTGATAGGTCAGATTAGTGGTTGGCAAGTAGAAAAGCCTGGAAAAAAAATGATAGACTCAAAAGAAGCCATTGTATTTGCTTGGTTAGGACTACAGCGTATGCTAGAAAAGCCTAACACAATTACCAGAGTTACAGGGGCTTCAAGGGCAATTTCTTCAGGTGGCCATTACTTATCTTAGAGAAAAATTGTGAAATTTCGTATAATGGCACAAAGCTTGGTAAGAGCAGAATTAAACCTTAAATCCATGAAAAAGTTACTCTTTTTAGCGCTGTCCCTTTGCAGCCTTGAACTCATGGCTCAACGCCATGCAGTCATTTTCTCTGAACAAGGAGAAAAATTTACCGTTACACTTAACGGGGAACAATTGAATAAAACACCTTTAACCCGAGTAAAAACGCGCAACATTACTGCGGATGCTGCACGAGTTAGAGTAGTTTTCGAAGACAGTAAAATTCTTCCAGTTTCTAGCAATATCGTATTTCTGGAGCCCAGCGAAGAGCGTGTATTTGTTTTGAAAAAAGGTGCTAAAGGAAACTACGTACTTCGATTCTTTACCACAGGAGATGTATCAGGCGAGCCAGCTACTCAGGATTTAGAGTCGGCCCCAGTGCAGCAGGCTGCAACTCCAACAAGAACTACTACTCCACGCCCGGCTCCAAAGCCAACCCGCGAAGCGCCTATTGAGTCCCAAACCAAGCAAGAGAGAACTACTCCAAACAATGAATCCGGTGCAGCATCTGTATCTATGAATATCAATATGGGTGGCGAATCTTTTGGCATGGACGTAAAAGTGGATGATAATGCTGGTGCTGGTGGAGGAAATGCCAACATTAACATCAAAGCGCCAAAGGATGCTAACATGAATGTTAAAAGTAGTTCTACCACTACTACCACCACCACTACCACAAGAAGTCGCACAATCAATGGCCAACCGGTTGAAACAGAGGAAGAAGTTAACATTACCGGGCGATCTAAACGCCCTCGCTCTAATGGAGAGCAAGATGATAACAGAGGTCCTTCCGGCTGTAATGGCCGCCCAATGAATGGTGCCAGCTTTGATAATGCCGTAAACTCTATTCAAGGTCGCTCGTTTGAAGACGCGAAAAAAACTATGGCCTTGCAAGTCATTAGAGCTAACTGCTTAACAACCAATCAAATTAAAAAGCTTTTACAAGGGTTTTCTTTCGAACAAACCAAAGTAGAGCTTGCAAAAGCTGCTTACAGCCGTTGTGTTGATCAACAGAATTATGTTCAAATCAACGATGTCTTCACTTTTGATGGTTCTATTGATGAACTCAATGCTTTCATTCACGGAGGCGGAGAATAGTCTTCCAAACTACCCACCTAATCGAGTAGGAAGGTAGGGATTATTTCCCTACCTGTCCTCTCACACCACCGTGCGTACCGTTCGGTACACGGCGGTTTGCTAGAATAATTGGAGCTGGTGAAGTACACCAGCTCTTGC
>JAIXUI010000110.1 GCA_027484125.1 Bacteroidota bacterium
CACTCATGGTTATTGATATTCAACCCCTTCGGGGTTGTGGATGGTGGTGGGTTTTATTCGTATTCCATGAGTTTCACTCATGGTTATTGATATTCAACCCCTTCGGGGTTGTGGATGGGGGTGGGTTGTTGTTTACCAGGCATTTCATGCGTGGTTATTGATGTTCAATTCCTTCGGGGTTGTGGTTGGGGACTTTTTTCAGGTTTTTTTATCAAATTTTCTAAAAGGCGATTGTCGGGTAAAAAACACTTTATATATTCAAATCATGAAATCGATCGTCACTTCACCGCTAATCCTTGAGCCTTCTTTATGCAAGGCCGGTAGGGCTGATGTGTCGCTTTCGCATTGCATCAGAAAGACCATAAAACCAATTACCACCTTCATTGTCTAACCAACGGGAGACGTTAAACGCGCCTCTCGTTGCTTCAAACTGGAAAGTCTTATTGTGTGCTGTAAGGGGCTTGGTGTCAAGGATATGTTCAGCTTCGGGTATATCAACTTACCTATCAGATTTTTCTTTTTGGAGGAACCGTCTCCCACTGCCACTACCGCGTGTATGCTTCGGAGTGTGGTCGATGGATGGGTGTTTTAAGTATTTCATTAGGTAGTTCCGTAGAAGGAACTCAACCGGCGGAGAAGAAGCGAGTTTCTTCCTATGGTATCGCGTTCGGCTTGGTGCTGCTGTTCCACGCTATACTACACCCCTAGCCATTTTCAGCCAATGGCAGGGTAACCAATCAATCTCAGGATGGGCTGTGTCCTGACCCCCTTTTAACCACTCAAAAAATGTACAATACCCAATTCAACAAAAAAATTTACGCACTCCGCAGCACCATTCAATTAGTAGCACTCGAGAAAAGCTGGGCTCCTCCTATCGACGCGCTCAAGCTGGAGACGTTGGAGAGTAGGATGGAGGTGTTCCTCCAAATTGAAAATGATTATCATGCGTTAGTTCAGGAGCAGGCTGCTGTTCAGGAGGAGTTTAGAACGTTGATGAAGGCATCAATCAGGCTGTTGCCGCATTTCCGGACGTCGTTGATGTTGTTTATCCCTCCCAAAACGGATCATTTCCACCAGATGCAGGATATGTTTGCCCGCTTCCGTTCGAAGTCCACGAAGGTGGAGCAAATAGAGGAGAGCACCCCTGCAACAAACCAACGCTCAAGCAGTAAGCAGTCGAAAACCGACCGCATTGACCACTTTTACGCCTTGCGTGCGTTTATAACGATGGTGCCGGACTATAAGCCTGTCAAGAAGGAGCTCGGGTTGGAGTCTCTTTCGGAGCGAATAGAGGAGCTTCAGAAGTTGATGGAGTCCAATACATTACTTCAGGGGAAGTTGAAGAACCTTCGGAATCTGCGGAATGCTGCCAGCCAGGAAATTATTGTATTGAACCGGCAGTTGCTGCAATGTCTTAAAACGGTGAACAACCTGAAGGAGTAAACTATTTGATTGTCAGAAAATGGCTATCAACCTTAGCAACGTTTAAGGGGGATAGCCATTTTTTTATGTTTTTTTGAGAGGATGATGAGTGTTGGGAAAATTGGGGGCAACAGGGAATTGGTATCGGCTATTGGGAATATGCAAGGGTAATAGCAAGGGTTGCCCGTAATTTTATTGCTCACCCCTGGAATCTGTACCCGATACCGTTTTCGGTAATGATGTGGTTGGGTTGGTGAGGATTGGTTTCAATTTTCTTGCGCAGGTTGCTAATAAATACCCGTAAGTATTGGGTTTCATTTTGGTAGGATAGGCCCCAGATGCGTTTTAATAGGAAGGAATGGGTTAACACTCGTCCTTCGTTTTGCGACAATAATACCAATAGGTTGAATTCGGTGTTAGTGAGTTTGAGGATTGTTCCGCTTTTGCGCACTACTCTGCTGGTGAGGTCGAGTTCGAGGTCGCCGAATTGCTGCTGCTGGTGGGTTTCGTGTGGCTGGTTTCCTCTGATGGCGGCTCGTATGCGTGCGAGTAGTTCTGCGGTGCGAAATGGCTTACAGAGGTAGTCAGATGCGCCATTATCTAAGGCGGTGACTATTTCACTTTCTCTGTCGTTGGCGGAAAGAATAACGATGGCCTTATTATACCAAAGGCGCAATGATTTTAATAGTGCTTGCCCGTTTTGGTCGGGTAGTCCGAGGTCTAAAAGGATGAGGTCTGGGGGGTGATTGGCCGCTAATATTTCACCTTCTTTTGCTGAGGCTGCAAGGTGTACTTGATAGTCTTGGCTTTCCAAGGTGATTTGGAGGAGTCGTCTTATGGGTGGTTCGTCGTCTATGACAAGGATGTTAGCTTTATTCATGGTCTAACTGATTAAGATAGGACACTTCTGTAGGTAACTCTATTGAAAATTCGCTGCCTTCGCCTAAGGTTGACCGGAGGATCACGTTGCCATTTAAGGCCTCGACAAAACCTTTTACGATGGATAGTCCTAATCCGGTTCCTCCTTCAGGTGAATGGGGTAAGCGATAGAATTTATCGAAAATGTGTGGAATGTGTTCTGAGGGGAATCCGGGGCCTTGGTCTTTAATTTTTATGGCACAATGGTTAGCTTGATGTTCGAGGGTTAGGTGTATGGATTTTTTTTGCTGGTCGTATTGTAAGGCGTTCAAGAGCAGATTGTGTAGAATTTGTTCAAGGAATCCGGCATCAAGTTTAAAGAGAGGCAGGTTTTCCGGGTGATGCAAATGAATGCGTTTTTGCTCAGCAGGCGGCAGTTGGTTAATCAGCTGATGGGCAAGTTCTGCAAGATCGCACCAGTCGAGTTTGGGACTTAGCATGCCACTTTCAAGTCTGTTGAGGTTTAATAAGTTGTTTATCTGACGGTTCAACCTTAGGCTTGCATCGCTAATTTCTTGTAAGAGTTCGGATTGTTGGTAGGAGTTAAGGTGAATTTCGTGGTCTTTTAATGCATCCACGGCTCCCACAATGGTGGCCATGGGGGTGCGTAATTCATGCGAAAGGGAGTTTAAAAGTGTGCTATAAAGTTGTAGTTCCTTTTCTTTTGCGTTTTTGTCGCGGGCTTCTGATTCTGCTTTTCGAATTTTAAAAGTTAGAACAGTATGTACGAGTGATATAAAGAAGTACATGAGGAAAAGCAGGAAATCCTCAGTTTTGTTTATGTGGAAAGTGAAGGTAGGGGGGATGAAGAAGAAGTTCCATGCAAGGGCACTAATTAAGGAAGCTATCACTACCGGCAAGATGTCTAGTTTCAACGCCATTAGCGATATGATCATCAGCAGAATCAAAGCAACTGCCCGATAACTTAACCAATCTCCTAATAAATAACAGGCGGTGGCTACTAACCCTACTGCGAAAAGGCTAAACAAATAAGGTTGCCAAGTTTTTACCAGTATTAGGTTTTTCATTAGCGCGGTATGGAATATCGAAGTTATGGATTACAACTAAAGGAGGAGGAAAACGCTCTTGCAGTGATGAATTGCCAGTGCGTTTCTTGGCTACTTAAGGAGAAGTGTTTACGAATTTACATGCGAAATAGTATCGCCATGATGATTCTGGTTTCGCTTTTCACCAAATCAGGGCGCCAATCGAGAGGGAGTGTTGTGGTGGTGAAGCCGGAGGGAGAAGTTACGCCCCCTCGACCTGCGAAGTAGGGGATGTTAGCGTTGCGATGGACGATTTCAAAGCGAAAAGTTACACTTTGGTTGGGCATGAAGTCGAGATTGGTGGAGCAATCCCAGCCCGTAAATGGGTCTCCAGGGTTGGCAGAGAAGGGGAAAGCTCCTTCGGTTTGAGTTGGGTTTTGAGGGTTAGGAAGTGGGCTTGCTTGACCGGTTGGGTAAAGCACCAAGTATCGTCCCGGGTTGGTCATCCAACCGCCACCTAAAGTCCAAGCCCAGCGATTTTGTCCGAACCAAACGCGGTTGTATGCCATAGCACTTGCAAAGTATTGTGCTGGTGCATTGGGGTTTGAATTATTGAAGCCGCTTACTCCTCCGCCTTGTTCAAATCCAAGGTCTCCAGTGAATGAAAATGCCATTTTCGTGATACCACGTTTCTTTTTAGGCTGATGATAGTAACGCACTAGTAGGCTATTATCGGAATGAAAACGCATTCGTTCTCCCAATAAAGCCGCATCGGTTCCGAAATAGTTGTTGGTCAAAACTTTAATAGATTCTCTAGGAATATAGGTTAAATTGAAACCAAAACCGGGCATCGAGTTAAACTTGCCATAGCTCTGCCAACCGTTGATAATCCAAGGTTCAATTTTTAAATGTCGGGTTGGGTAAATCTGAATTCTAATTCCATTAAAAAACCAAGGGGTATTATCTGAGGTAAAGGAGGCTTGATATTCCCAGTTTTCAGCTTGATAGAAGGAGTTTAAACCGATGTAGGACATGAATAAACCGGCGTCAACGTTGATGCCGTACCACTTATCGAAATGATAGCCGGCGTAGGCTTCACTGAGGTATCGATATACGTCGGCCAATTGATATTGCCCACGGTAGGGGCTGAGGTCGTTTCTTGGAACTACCATGCTTCGAGTTCCGAATTGAGTCATCACTCTTGCTCTTGCATTTTTGTAGGAAAAATCACCTCCAAAATGTAGGGCAGAAAGTTGTATTTCATTATGACGGGCAAGGGCGGTACTACCTACAACGGTATTATCAATGGGGTTGTTGAAGGAGAAGTTGTAGTTTACGTCGAGGAGGATACTTGGAATAAACCATTTTTGATTTTTCCAGATGTCTTCTGTCCGGCGGTCATTTCCGTTTGCCCAGCTAAGGTCAAAGTTATACAAGGGGATTTTACTTGCTGTGCTATCTGGCTGTACAGTTAGCGTAGAATGGATTGGTTTTTGGGTTATCGTGTAAGAGGTGTCCTTGAATAGTGAAGAAGGAGTGTTAGAAGTTAGCAGGTTGTGTTGGGCCAAAGAGGTCCCGCTGATGAGGCAAAACAGCCCCATCAAACATTTTTTGATGGTCATGTGGATTAGGAAATTCGTTTGAGTGAGAAAGGTTCGGCAGGTTGGTAAACGATTGGGGTCCATTCAGTAATGACGTCGGCTCGTTCCAAGCCGAAGGCTTTTGAGTCGTCTTGCCCTACTTTTTTAAGGAAGAAGTAACTGTTTAGTAGCAGGCTTTCTCTTAAGGAGAAGTTGTTTTCTACGGAGAGGTATTTTTCAATTACTACAAACTTGAAATCGGGTTCGTTGGAAAACGGATTTGGGCTTGTGTTCGACTCCGGAAGGATAACTTCTTTGCTTGCAGCTAAATCTTGAAGAATAGATTTGAAGTACAATTCGGTTTTTGCGGGGACTCTGAATCCAATATTTAGGTCGATTCGAATGGCTACTCCTTTGATTATTTCGGAGATAGCGTAGGTGAGGGTGTAGGGTTCTTCAGTCCTGTTGAGGTGAAAGAACCAATATAGTTCAGCCCTTTTGGGTTTTTTAGAGAAAATAGAGAGCAGAATCTTTTCTTCGATTTGCGCTTTTTGATTGGCCTTGGTCAAATAAATAAGGTGAGAGGTATGTTTAGGAATTGATTCGTTTTTATGGAGAGTGTTAAGAGCTGAGGCGTACTGGCCAAGTTCCACAAAGCGCATTTTTTTGTTATTGACTTTGCGTGCGTAATACCAGGTGTACATGGTGAGAAAAATGAATAGCTCGAAGAAGAGAAACTTCCATCTTTCTTTGATTTTCGCAGTATTGGCTATGAAAAATGAAAGCTCTACGCAAGCAAAACCAATGAAAATGAGGGTTACGCTAATTTTATTCCAGTTAAGTCTGTATAGGAGGAAGTAGAAAAGCAACAAAGAGGTCATCATCATGGCCACAGTGATGCTAAAGCCATAGGCAGCTTCCATGTGAGCAGAGGAGCGGAAATACAAGATCATTAGTACGCATCCAATCCATAGGATGCTGTTTACACTGGGGATATATACTTGGCCTTTACTTTCTGAGGGTTGTCTGACTGCTACACGAGGCCAGAAGTTCAGATTCATTGCTTCATTTACGAGGGTATAGCTTCCGGTTATTAATGCTTGTGAGGCAATGATTGTAGCCACTGTTGCGATAGCGATTCCAATAAGTAGGAACCATTCAGGCATGAGTTGATAGAATGGGTTTTTCCCTTGTAAGGTGGAGGCTGATTGGTTGAGTAGCCAGGCTGCTTGTCCGAAGTAGTTGGTCAGGAGGCAAGTTTTAACGAAAATCCAGCTTGCTCTGATATTCTGTTTGCCACAATGTCCCATGTCGGAGTAGAGTGCTTCAGCTCCTGTAGTTGCTAAAAATACGCCTCCAAGTAACCAGAATCCGTTGGGGTAGTTTCTCAGCAAGTCGAAGGCATAGGCAGGATTGATGGCTTTTAGTACTTCCGGATTTGGCACGAGGTGATAAAGGCCGAGGAAGAGTAACATGGCAAACCACAAGAGCATTGCAGGGCCGAATGCACGGCCTATTTGGTGTGTTCCAAAGCGCTGGAAGAAGAAAAGTAGAGAGAGAATCACTACAACTATGGGCACAACCGGAATTGTAAAGGGCAGGTTTGCTGTTTCTAGTCCTTCTATGGCTGAGGCTACAGAGATGGGAGGGGTGATGATGCCATCGGCGAGCAGTGCAGTGGCTCCTAGTATGGTGGGTATAGCGAGCCATTTGGCTCTTCTTCTAACGAGCGCGTAAAGGGAGAATATGCCTCCTTCTCCGGCGTTATCAGCTTTCAGGGTTAGCCAAATGTATTTTATGGAGGTTTGAAGGAAGAGTGTCCACACTATGCATGATATGGCTCCAAGCACTAGTTTTTCTTCGATTGGTTTTTCTCCAATGATGGCTTTGAGTACGTAAAGGGGACTGGTTCCGATATCGCCATAGATGATGCCTAGGGTTACGAGTATTCCGGCGCTGGATAGTTTTGATGTATTTGTTGATGATTTTTGCTCCATTTTGGTCGGATGATTACGGGCTCAAAATTGGGTTGAGAGTCATCAAGGGGGTATAAATTTGCTTGTTGGAGGTATAAAGAATTTATAAAGAAGGTTGATTTGGAAATTTTGCCTTGAAAGGGATGGTATTTAGGCTTTGTTACTGGTTTCCGGTAGTAGTTGCTTTTCTTTTTCAGCTTGAAAGTTTTGAAAGGAGATTTTTTAGTGATTAATTCATAATTGGTTTTTTATCGTTTGGGGTAGGTCATTGGGTTCTTTTTATTGTTTTTATTTTCCGCGAATATGTAGTGGGTTGTTGTTTACCAGGCATTTCATGCCTGGTTATTGATGTTCAACCCCTTCGGGGTTGTGGACGGTGGTGGGTTTTATTCGTATTCCATGAGTTTCACTCATGGTTATTGATGTTCAACCCCTTCGGGGTTGTGGTTGGGGGGCTTTGTTTTATTCGTATTCCATGAGTTTCACTCATGGTTATTGATGTTCAACCCCTTCGGGGTTGTGG
>JAIXUI010000043.1 GCA_027484125.1 Bacteroidota bacterium
GCGAGCCTTACTACTTCGAGTACAACGGAACGGGTAACTACAGCATCGCCTCAACGTTGGAGAACATCGATCCTATGTGGAATGTGTACTTGGAAGACAAGATTACCGGCGCGATGCACAACCTGCGTACAAGCGCATATAACTTCAGTCACCAGGCTACGAACCGCAAAGACCGCTTCGTTCTACATATCCATGCACTGACTACGTCGGTGAATGAAGTCTCGAATGACAACGGTCCGATTGTGGCGATGCAGAATGGCACGTTGAACGTAAGATTCTCAGGAGCAGCGGCGAGTCGTAAGCTGGAGGTGGTTGATTTGAGTGGCAAGGTGCTACGCACGGTAGTGATGGAGAACGCGACTGCGGCTGAGATTGACCTAAGTGATTTCGCGCAAGCGGTGTATCTGCTCCGCGCTACCGGCAACGGAAGTGTTTCGGTAACGAAGTTTGTGAACGTGCGATAGGGGAGCTCGCAAGTTTCACGCAGAGGGCGCAATGGTTTCGCAGAGGGCGCGGTGTTTTTTTTTAAAACCGTGTGTACTTAGTGACGCCGTTGTGCCCTTTGTGGTACTTGGCTCGTGGGTTATCACAAGGTTCTCTAAGGTTTCACAAAGCCCTCTAAGTTTTTTATAAATAACCGTTGTGGGCTTTGTGATAACCGTTGTGCTCTTGGTGATACTCAATGCGAGTTGCCGGTTTTGGCATTTTCCATGAAATGCTGTTTGAACGCTTCAAAACCGGCCAATTAATTCAGAAACCATGAGGGAGCGTGTATCTTCGCGTCATGCCACAATCCAATAAGCCTATTCGGGTAGCAATTTTAGGAATCCGGGGAATTCCGAATCGGCATGGTGGATTTGAGCAGATGACAGAATACGTCGCGCCGGGCTTGGTTGCGCTTGGCTTTGATGTGACGGTTTATCAAAGTAGTTTACACGATTACCAAGAGCCAGAATTTCAGGGTGTCAAGTTGATACATTGTACCGATCCCGAAGATAAACTTGGGACATTTGGTCAGTTTATCTATGATTGGAACTGTCTTAGGGACGCCAGGAAACGCAACTTCGATGTCTTAATTCAACTTGGCTATACGAGTTCCTCAATCTGGGGTTGGTTACACCCACGAAATATTCCGGTGTTATGGAACATGGACGGTTTAGAATGGAAAAGAGATAAGTACTCCAAGCCAGTCAAACAATTGCTTTATTGGGCCGAAGGGTGGGCCGCTCGCAGGGCCGATCACCTTATTGCAGATTCTCCTGCCATTGCATCGCATTTATTCACTCAATACAACCGAACTTCAACCTTCATCGCCTACGGTGCAGAACCTGATGAAAGAGAAGATCCTGCTTATTTAGAGCCTTATCAAGTACAACCTCGGGAATATTATATGTTGATGGCTAGGATGGAGCCTGAAAACAGCATAGAAACCATTGTTCGTGGATATTTAGACTCAGGCGATCAGCGACCGCTGTTAGTGGTAGGAAAAATGACTACACCTCATGCAAAAGTTTGGGAGGAAAAATTCCGTGATCCGCGTGTGCGCTTTCTTGGAGGAATCTACGATCAGGATGTCGTGCACCAACTTCGTCGGCAAGCAAGGGCTTATTTTCATGGCCATACGGTAGGGGGGACGAATCCTTCTTTGCTAGAAGCTATGGCATCAGGTGCGTGGATTATTGCGCATAAGAACCCTTTTAACCAGGCAATCCTTCGAGAAAACGCCTATTATTTCACCTCTGCAACCGATATTGCCGAAGTGATCAGAAAACTAAATCCGGAAATGCGTCCTTCCATGACTAAAGCCAACGTGGACATCATCAAAAGTCAGTTTCTGCATCAGCACATCATTCAGGCTTATGCCGACTTAATCCGTCAATGGGCGCGTCAATCATGAATCTTCTTCAAGACTTCGAAACCCGTAAGCGATTGTTGCTCTTGATGACAATGGTTAGCTTACCCAATTCAATTTTTACCCTCAACTTAGGATTCGCTTTACTTTTTCTAAATGGATTGCTTACACCAGGACTTAAAGCTCGTGTAGAAAGTGTAAAACATTCCAAACTACTGACTTGGACGGCTACATTTTTTGGGTTGTACGCACTTTCTGCGCTTTGGAGTGAGAATCAATCGGAAATAGGTGGTGCATTAGAAGTCAAATCCCAGCTTTTTAGCTTGCCACTCATCGTACTATTGAATGGAGGGATTGATTCAATACTCAGGGAAAAGTTAATTCGCGCATTTATCATGGGTAGCGTGATAGCATTACTGGTGTGTATAGTAGGTGCTTTTTATTTTGGTTTTGCAGAAGGCTGGAGTTCTGATTTATGGATTTACATGAAGCTCACAAGGCCCATAGGAATTCAACCCATTTACTTTTCCTTGTATTGTGTGATGGGGTTGTTCTTAGCGGTTCGCAGGCTACCGGCAGATTTTCGTCAGCCTACTTCCAAATGGCTTTTTTTTAGTGCTATTATGCTCCTCATCGGAGTGGTGCTGCTCAGTTCAAGGATGGAAATGTTGGTGATGTTGGCGGTTGGCACTTGCTGGTTGTTGTTCAGAGCTAGAAGAGAAGGCTGGCTTGGAAAAGCTATGCTATTGGCGGTTGTTGGAGTGATGCTTTTAGCTGGTTTAGTGGCTTTAAGTCCTACCAACCGAGCTCGGTTTAAAGAAATGCTCAGCCTTAATCAATCTTATCAACAAGATAAATGGGGAGGAAGGGCAATTCGTTGGGAAAAATGGAAAGCCACTGTTCAAGTAGCTTCTGATAACCTGCTATTGGGTACCGGTATTGGAGATATGCAGCAAGAACTTGATAAGCAGTATCTAAAAAATGACTTAATGCCTGCTTATCAGTTTCACTTTAACCCTCATAATCAGTATTTACAGCTTTTGCTGGCACTTGGCATTCCAGGGTTATGCTTATTTCTTGGGTTTATGACCTGGCTGTTCCTACAAGCGGGTGTATATCTGCCCCAGCAAGGCTATTTCAATGATTTTCGATTGTTTCTTCTTGTCTTTTACTTGTCAATCATCACTGAATCGATGTGGGAACGCCAGTGGGGCTTGAGTTTTTTTCTGCTGTTTGCTGCCTTATTTTTGACACAGCCAAACTCTGCTTCCACTCCCGCACATGAATCCCTTAAAACTTAGGTTACTCCAAATGGCAGGAGACCACTTGCTGGTTTTCCTGTCAGTTCTTTGCGGACACATGTTGCGCTTTGGTGGGCTTCATTCATTCATCGCCAACGACTACCTCGTCCTACTTATCTTTTCTCACATCGCTTGGTCGGTTGTTTCTAACAGCCTTGATTTATATGAGCCAGATAGAAAAACCGGTGGTATCAAATTGTTTGTTCTTTTACTCAGACAATTTGCCTTATATGCGCTTCTTCTCGTAGCATTTAATGGATTAATCAAAACCTATTATTCGCGTTTAGCGCTTGTTTATGGGTTGAGTTTTATGCTCTTTGCGCTTCCCATTTGGCGATTTGGCTTGTTGTACTGGCTCAAACAGCAACGTAAGCAAGGTCGGCAATTACGAAATTTGTTAGCTATCGGATACGATTCCGGCCTTCAAGACCTACTCAGCTATTTTCAAGGGCATCCAGAGTTTGGCTTTCGTTACCTAGGTTTTTTAGGGAGAAAAGAAGAAGAGCATGAACCACTTGGGACACTCGATGACCTTCATGACATCTGTCAAGAACATCAAGTGCAGGAATTGTACGCCTTCGTTTCGGCTCTGAATCATGAAGAAATACAGCGTTTAGTAGAGTATTCGGAGAATAACCTGATTCGCCTTCACTTTATTCCAGAGACTAAGGGCATGCCTTTTCGAAAACTTGCTGTAGAGTATTATGATTATGTACCCGTTCTTCAAGTAAGGCCAATACCACTCGACGATCCCGCCAATCGGCTACTGAAACGACTCTTCGATTTTAGCTTCAGCTTACTCGTCATTTTGCTATTGCTGAGTTGGCTACTTCCCGTTTTAGCTATCATCATTAGAATCAACTCTCGTGGTCCAATTTTCTTCCGACAAAAACGGTCCGGAAAAGGGAACGAGGAATTTTGGTGTTACAAGCTTCGCTCCATGTATGTGCATCAGGAAGACGGAGTTACCCAGGCTAGAAAAGGAGACAGCAGGATTACTCCGGTAGGCCGTTGGCTTAGAAAAACCAGTCTCGACGAGCTGCCACAATTTTTTAATGTATTGATTGGAAACATGAGCGTAGTAGGGCCAAGGCCTCACGCAGTGGCTCATACCGAAGCTTATGCTCCTGCAATCGACAAGTATATGCTGAGGCACATTATCAAACCAGGCATTACAGGATTGTCGCAAGTTATGGGTTACCGAGGGGAAACAGATGAGGAATATCTGATGCGCAACCGGGTAAGAATCGACATTTTCTACTTAGAAAACTGGACCTTTTGGCTTGATTTGAAGATCATCTACTTCACTTTAAGGAATGGATTGAAGGGCGAAGAGCGGGCTTATTGAAGAGCATTAGAGAAAACAGAGCTTTTAATTGGTATTCAATCTTAAGATGTCGTTTCACAAAAAGTGAAACATCGGGCTTTGTTTCACTTTTTGTGAAACAAGATTAGGTCGCTATTTTCTTTTTGCTTTCCACTGACGAGCCCATTTCTGCAAAACAAAACTTAGTTTACGCAACCACCCCGATGGTGTACTCTCTAGAGAAGAGGCGTAAAGTCCGTTGTGGCTTCCTTGCTCTGCAATGGCTGGTTCGCACCAGTAGGCTTTTATCTCAGGGTGCTGGGCAAATAAATCGTTGTGTACCCAATCGATGGCTTTGCTACATCGGATGTTTCTTGCGTAATCCAAGGTTAGTGATGCAAAGGCACGATTAATTAAATAAGC
>JAIXUI010000073.1 GCA_027484125.1 Bacteroidota bacterium
CCGCAACCAACCCCGCAGGGGTTGAACATGAATAACATGGGTGAAACTCATGGAAAACACCCGCAACCAACCCCGAAGGGGTTGAACATGAATAACCATGGGTGAAACTCATGGAAAACACCCGCAAACCAACCCCGAAGGGGTTGAACATGAATAACATGGGTGAAACTCATGGAAAACACCCGCAAACCAACCCCTTCGGGATTGCGGACGTCGGATGTTTGGCAGTATTGTTCAGGCGAGTTTCCAGCCATTGGGGGCTGGTTGTTCTGGTTGGATCAGGATTACAGGCGTTCCGGGCGCTTGCTGAAGTCCCAGTACCAGGCACTCACTCATGAAGGTGCCGATTTGCCGTGGTGGAAGATTAATCAAGGCGAGCACTTGTTGGCCTTCTAAGGATTCCGGCTGGTAATGGTCGGTGATTTGTGCAGAGCTTTTCCTAATGCCTAAGTCTCCGAAGTCGATCCAAAGTTGGATGGCTGGTTTCTTGGCACCAGCAAAGGGCTTGGCTTCGAGGATGGTGCCAACGCGTATATCTAGTAAATGAAAGGCCTGTAGTATGTCATCCTTCATGCTGCTAATTAACTCTTTACAGCGAGATTTAAATCAGGGCTATTAAAATATCAATGTGCGCGTTTCAGTGAGCCATGCTCCCCAAGGGCTCACCAATCGGAGCACCAAGCGATAGGTATTGCCTGGTATAAGGTTCGACAGCAAGAGCTGCTTTGTTTCGGATTTAACTGCTTTTTGTGTTTGTAGTCGTTGTTGATCGCCGGCAAGCAGTACTTGAATTTCCCCCTCGGCGAAGGATTTCTCCCATGTGATGAACCGCTTTTTAGTTAGGGTATCAACTTGGGTTTCCCACTTTCCGATGAATTGCTCGGGAGACAAGGGTATTTTAATGCTGGCCCATGCCGATGGAGCAGAGGAAAGACCAGAAGAATCGGTGGCCAAAAGGCGAAGCTCCACCAACTGACCCGCTGGAAGAAAATGGGGATGAACACTCGCTTCGGCAGGGTGGCTTCCTGGAAGGAGTGCCCTATTCCATTGGTTTTGCCCGAGGTGCGCCACTCTACCCAGGTTTGAGCTACATCGCGGTTGGAGGAGGCCATGCATGTTCTAAGGCTTTTGGTTAGTGGGGCTGAGACTAGTTGGGAGGGTGTTGGCTGTTGGTTCCTTGCATCGTCATTACTGTCCAATGAGTTTCGTTTTACTGTCGTCAAGTTTCTGTTTGATATACGCTTTTAATTCTTCAAAAGTCATATTCTGTGTTTCAGAACTTATTTTCTCCATGACGTCTCGCCTCATTTTTACAGCATCAAACTGCTTTTCTTTTTTAGTCGTTTCCATAATTTACCAAGTCTTTAGGGCTTCTTATTTCAATCATTGAATATCCAAGTCGTAAATTCACAGAATTGTAGCCCTTAATTCTGTCCAGGTTTACGATATGTTTAAAGTTCCAACTGGCTAAAACATTCACTTTGTGAATGGTCGCCAAAGCAATATGACGACAGTCTTCTAAACTAGTCTTTCCAACTACTATTTCCTCCATGTAGGTGTCAGCAAGTTTTATGGCTTCTTCCGTTAGTTCAACTCGCTGAAACTTGTCTGCCGAATACTTGAATATATGCTCTTTAACATGTTGCGGTGCGTTTAGCAATTCGAGGTCAAGCAGGTCGTTGCCTTGCTCTAAGTTATGGTTGGCTAAGGGGTGGCCAAGGGGTCAATATGCCGGAATGGACAAAATCGAATACGGTCCCACCTTGGAGTCAACTTAACGGAATGGATAGATCAAAATCAATCCAAACACGGGGTCAATTTGCCGGAATGGAGTGTCCCAGATAGGGGGTCAATTTGCCGGATTAGGGGGGCAATTCAAAACGGAGCACATATGTATTGCAAGTTGCAAGATTGAAGATTAAATCAACTTTTTATTTGAATGAATAAAACGGAGATCAAGCGCTCCAGTTGTTACGAAATCAACCCGGCCCAAGAATCATGATCAAACCAAGCATATTCCAACCCACCACCACCACTCGGCGCGGCCAACACCTGCTTTCTCTGTTTTTTTTGGGTAGTGGGGCTTTAGGAATGATTAAGAAGTAATGCAGAATTTTACTTATAAATCAACGCTCAATTTTAAGTGTCCGCCGAGTCCTTCATGAATAATTCTCATTAATGTGGAAAGCCTGATATCACTCGCGTTGTTCTCAATTCTTGAGATGTAAGTTTTGGTTGTTCCACACTTTGCTGCAAGTTCTTCTTGTGTCATGCCTTTCTCTTTTCTAAGTTCCTGAAGCATAACTCCAAGTTTGAAGGCTTCAAATTCTTGTTCATACTTCTCTCTTTCTGTAGAACCTCGTTTTCCGTATTGGCTGTCCAAATGGTCACTAAAGGACGTTAGGTTATTTTTTTGCTTTTTCATCGAAGTACTGCTTTTTTAGTTTTTCTGCTAATTCAATTTCACCTTGAGGGGTCTTTTGGGTTTTCTTCTGAAAGCCATTTATTAGAATTATCAGATTTCCTTTATCGAAAAAACTGAATACTCTATAAATGTCGCTCCCTACTTCTACTCTAATCTCGAAAAGGCCTGTAGAGTTGGTGATATGGTCGAAGTATTTCTTAGGAATCCTCTCTACTGTTGCTATAAGTTGTAAAGTCCAGTTGAGTTTTTTCTGAACATCCGGCCTTACTGACTCAAAGAAATCCAAGTAATAGTCCTTGTAGTAGAAAATATTCCTGAAATGGCCACCATTCATTTCTTCCTCTTTGGCTAGACAAAGTTAACTAAAGAGGTAACAAAGTGCAACTTAGATTTTTCTTAAGCAGGCAGGACGGTAACCATTCAACCAATGTTTATGTCCCTCAACTGCTTCCCAACATTTTACCACTATCCACCTTCCGCTCCAAGCGCGGGTAAGGGAAGCTGTGGCCGTTGGCGAGCAAATCATTATAAGAAACCGAAAAATAAAACTAACTCGCTGATTGAAAAAAACTTAGCACTCCCCGGAGCAGCTACTTCTCTCCTAAAGAAAATCCTTCACCGCCACGCTCTCACGATTCAACAGCAGGCATTGCCCAACACCGAGTCATGCAAAAGTCCCAGTCAAGAAGGCTTGCTCTGGGGCTTGTGGGTAGTAGGGGTGAGGCTAATTGGATGAGTGTTAGCGATAGTTTTTCTTTCCGTTTTCGTCATTGTCTGCTATATGTTTTTAAGTTTCTCGTCAAACCAAATGTCTTCGTAACCGTTTCTGTCAGCTAAAAAACGAAAGCCAATGTCAAGCCCCAAATATTTTATTATGTCTGGTCGTTGCTGAAGTAAATGTTCCGCACAAATTTGTTGAAAGAAGTCGTCTGCTTCTGAATATTCGCCTGTCCATATAAACCAGCCCGTTGTTCCTTTTTTGTTTGGGTGTCTTAGTCCGTTAATTGGGTTCTTGTCAAGGTTTGCAGAAACACCAATGTTTAGCTTCTTGTTTATCGGTTTCCAAGTTGAATTATTTGTCGTGCAAATTGCTTTTTGTTTGTCAATATGTGAGTTCCAAGAGTTGTAACTCATTAGTTCGTCTTGTCCTGTTAGTAGCCTGTTTTTCCAAAGGCGAATGTTTGTCTTGTTGATTTCAAAGTTTATTTCTTCGTTGTCCCAGTCAAAAATTGTTTCAGAAACGGCTTCAGAATGATCTGATTGAATCACTGGACTTATCCTCAATTATTCGAAAGGCAGAAGCACATAAAATGATTTACAAATCTATAAGATTTCAGCTTAAGACCGGAGAACAAAGACAAGCACTACATCTCAAATTTCAACATACTGAAATCCGTAAGGACGCACTGAAATCCGCAAGGACGCACCACGCAAGGATTTGTTTTCCTGAGCGTTAGACGCCGAGGAAAGTTATGTATTCATCGAGAGCCAGAACCATACCTCTATCCGAGCGTAATACAGG
>JAIXUI010000082.1 GCA_027484125.1 Bacteroidota bacterium
AAAAGGCCCTCTTCGGAGGGCCTTTTTGCGTTAGAGGGGATTGTGTTTGATCGAATCGTGATAAAACGAAAAAAGCCGTCGTAAGACGGCTTTTTGTGGGAGTTGACGGATTCGAACCGCCGACCCTCTCCTTGTAAGGGAGATGCTCTGAACCAGCTGAGCTAAACTCCCGTTGCGCTTGTGGCTACTTGGGACTGCAAAAGTAATAGGCGGATTTTTATTTCCAACTCTACAGGCAAAAAAAGTTCAAAAAATATTGAGGAAGTTGGCTGTATCTTAGGGTATGGAGGTTGTTATCGTTTTACAAGGTATGCTTATCCTGCTGGTTGCAGGTTTATGGTTGAAAAGCCGTCAGGCTAATGCAAATCAAATTAGCGAAGAGCTGCTCGAGCGAAGAATGAGGCTGTTGGAGCAAAAGCTGGAGGACTTGTTTCGCGCTAGCAGAGAAGAAAGCAGTACCCGCGATGGTGCCTTTAGGGCGGAACTTTCCCGCAGTTTCGAGACATTCCGGCAATCAATGGGCGATGAATCTCAGCGTCAAGCAGCCTTGCAACGTGAAGCCATCGACCGTAGTTTTCTGGCTATGCTGGATTTACAGAAAGAGCGCTTTGCCCAACTCGACCGTCAACAGCAAAGTTTAATAGGAAGTACAGAAAAAAGGCTCGACCAAATGCGAGAAACGGTTGAGGAAAAGCTTCAAAAAACGCTGAATGAACGCCTTAGTCATTCTTTTGAAACAGTTGGCAATCAGTTGAAGGCTGTTCAAGAAGGACTAGGAGAGATGAAAACCATTGCGCAAGATGTAGGTGGTTTGAAGAAGGTGCTGAGTCAAGTGAAACAACGAGGAATTTTGGGAGAAATCCAGCTCAGTATGCTGCTGGAATCTATCCTAGCTCCCGAACAGTATGCCGCAGAGGTGAAAACCAAAAGAAATAGCCAGGAACGGGTCGAATTTGCGATTAAACTACCGGGAAGAGGCGAAGGCCAAGCAGAAGTATGGTTACCCATTGATGCCAAATTCCCGGGAGAAGTGTTTGCAACGCTTCAAGCCGGATATGAAACCGGCGACACTGCAACCATAGAGGAAGCCGGAAAACAGTTGGAAGCAACATTGAGAAAAATGGCCCGCGACATCCGCGACAAGTATTTAGATCCACCCTACACCACCGACTTTGCCTTGCTGTTCTTGCCTTTTGAAGGGCTCTATGCCGAAGTGGTGCGCAGGTCGGCTCTGTTGGAACAGCTACAAAGGGAATATAAGGTAGTCATCACCGGACCAAGCACCTTGGCAGCTTTGCTCAACAGCCTTCAAATGGGCTTTCGAACCCTGGCATTGCAAAAGCGTAGTGCGGAAGTTTGGGCTGTATTAAGTGGGGTGAAAACGGAGTTTGAGAAGTTTGGCGGTTTGCTGGAAAAGGCCCACAAAAACCTGAACACCGCAGGAAGTGCGATAGAAGAGCTCATGGGTACACGCACTAGGGCCATTCAGCGTCAGTTGAGAGAGGTAGAACGCTTGCCAGAAGCTGATGCCGGAAGTGAAATGCCTCCTTCCTTGATTTAACCAATAATCTTTCGGAACGTAAGGTTGATTCGTCCCAGCGCGTGCTTGGTTTTTGGTAACGCGTGTTGCCAATCGGTTTGGGTGCGGCCTTCCATCACCAGTAAACTGCCCGCGGGCAAGTCTAGGCCGAGGCTTTTTCCTCCACCTGCAGGCCTGAACCGGATTTTTCGAGAAGCTCCTAAGCTTATGCTGGCTATTACCGGAGCTTCGCCTAATGCTGGTTCGTTGTCGGCATGCCACCCCATGCTGTCGTTGCCATCGCGGTAGTAATTCAGCAACACACTGTTGAAAGCGCTTCCGAGAGCGAATTCCAGACGGTTTTTCAGCAGCAACACCTGAGGATGCCAGGCCAAAGGGGTGTTTACCAAGCCCGAATACTCATAAACCGCATCAGGATCCCCCATCCAAGCGGTAAGTCGGGGCATGTTCAGCCAGTTTCCGAACATTCGGATTTGTTCCTGCTTCCAAGGAATCTCTCGAAGTAAGATTTCATAAAGCGATTCTGCTTCAGAAAATGGGATAAACGACGGGTCGAAGCGCAATTCAGGGCCGTTGTGGAGCGTAATCAGAGACATGTTGCTATAGAAACATGATATTTATCCTCAAGGCTACGGCCTTGCGTGTATTTTTGCAATATGTCGGTCAACAGGTTTATCACCATCGAAGGCAATATAGGGGCGGGAAAGACTTCTTTATCCACGCGTCTCTCCGCAGAATGGGGATCTTACCTTTTGTTGGAACAGTTTATTGACAATCCTTTTCTCTCCAAATTTTACCGGGAACCGGAGCGTTATGCTTTCAGTGTGGAAACCGCTTTTTTGGCGGAACGCTACCGGCAGTTTCACGCTGAGTTTGCGGCCTTAGACTTGAAGAAACAGTCGGTGGTGGCTGATTATAGCTTTCACAAAAGCCTGATTTTTGCGCGACAAACTTTAGATAAAGACGAACTTAGCCTGTTCGAGAGCTTGTTTGCCATCGTCAATCAGCGGCTGTCCATTCCTCAACTTTTTGTGTATCTCCATACGCCCATTCCGCAATTACTGGCCAATATTGCCAAGCGAGGTCGAGCCTTTGAAAGCGACATCGACGAAGATTATTTGTACAGAATTGAGGCAGGATACTTCCGGTTTATGGAACAGGCTTCTGGATTGCGGTGCCTGCTCATCCATACCGATGGCATTGATTTTATTCATCAGCCTGCCGCTTATCAAGCCATCAAGCAGCTAATGGAAAAAGATTATCGCTACGGACTCACCGAAGTTAGCTTGGCATCAAGTTTGGTAAACGCGCTCTGAAATAATAAACCTGATATGAAAAAAGCCTTCTATTCGCTGTTCGCTCTGTTGCTGATTTCAGCAGTTAGTCAAGCACAGACCTTTGATCAGATGCGAGGTGGAAAGCGCCCTGCCGATGCCAACATCAAGGATAGTAAAGCTCAAATCGGATTATATGCGCTCTATATGTCGCCACGCGACAATTTCGCCGACCAGCTCACCAATGATGCCGGAGGTTTAGGCTTTAATGTTTTATGGAGAGTTTCGGAGAGTCCCTTGAAAATAGGATTCGACATCAACTGGCTTCTCTACGGCATGGATCGCGATCGCAGACCATTAAGCACCACTTTGCCAGAATTCGAGGTGGTCATAGAGCGCTACAATAACATGCTGCCGATGCACTTCATGGCTGTTTTGGAGCCGCCTAGAGGACTCATTCGCCCTTACGCAGAAACCTTTGCCGGATTTCGCTTTATCTGGACCAATGCCAGCATTCAGGGAAACCAGGTGGTTAATGTGCCCGGAAATCCGCAATCGTTTTCTACCTCTAACTTGGCATTTGACGCCAATTGGAGCTACGGATTTGGCGGTGGTTTAAAGATTGTACTTGCAGAAAAGCGAGACTTCGATTTAACCCTCAACCTAGGGGCGAAATACATGTACGGCACCACAGCCCGCTACCTAACAGCCAACGACGTTAAGATAGACTACGCCAACCCAACCCGTCCGGTAGTAAACTACAATTACCGCAACTCTACGATGAATATGTTTTTGATTCAGGCTGGAGTGAATTTCATCTTCTAATACAAATGCTCAACTTTGTCGGGCCGCCCTTAACCGGGGCGGCCCGCTTTATTTTTACACCATGCTCTTACGCTCAGAAGCGCTCTTCAAACAGTATAAAAAACGCATTGTCGTTAACCGGGTATCCATTGAGGTATCCCAAGGCGAGATTGTAGGACTTTTAGGGCCTAATGGCGCCGGAAAAACCACCAGCTTCTACATGATTGTTGGCCTGGTCAAGCCTGATGAGGGCAAGGTTTTTCTGGATCAGGAAGAAATTACCAGCCTTCCTGTTTATAAGCGGGCGCAAAAAGGCATCGGCTACCTTCCCCAAGAAGCCTCCGTATTTCGGACTTTGAGTGTTGAAGACAACATCAAGGCGATTTTGGAAATGCGTGGCTTGAGTAAAGAAGTTCAGCAACAACGTCTGGAAGAGCTTTTGGATGAGTTTAGCTTGGGGAAAGTGCGAAAGAACCTCGGACAGGTGCTTTCCGGAGGAGAGCGTCGCCGAACCGAAATTGCCCGTGCTTTGGCCGGCGATCCGCACTTTATTCTGTTGGATGAGCCCTTTGCCGGCGTTGACCCTATAGCAGTAGAGGAAATTCAGAGCATAGTCTATAAACTCAAGCAGAAAAACATCGGTATTCTGATTACCGACCACAACGTTCAGGAAACACTATCTATCACTGACAAGGCTTATCTGCTTTTCGAAGGACGCATTCTCCGATCCGGCAATGCCGAACAGCTTGCTGATGATGAAGAAGTACGTAGGCTGTATTTGGGTAAAAACTTCGAACTAAAACGTAAAGTACCCAACTAATGCCGTTCGAATGGATTAACTCCGTCGCCACTTGGCTCATGAAAAAGCGCATTCATCAGATAGAGCTTTTCATGAAATATCCCCATGAAATCCAGGAGGAGGTCTTCAATCGGCTGATCTTCCAGGGGCGATATTCGATTTGGGGAGAACATTACCGCTTCAATGAAATTCATCATCCCCTCGATTTTGCTGAACGTGTGCCGATAAGCAATTACGAGCAATTGCAGCCATGGATTGACCGCATCATGCGCGGTGAGCAGAACGTGCTTTGGCCTACCGATATCCGCTGGTTTGCTAAATCCTCCGGTACTACCAACGACCGCAGTAAGTTTATTCCGGTAACGTATGAAGCCTTGGAGGAATGTCACTTCAAAGGAGGCAAAGATGTGCTGGCGCTTTATTGCCACCATTATCCCGATACCCGGATTTTCACCGGAAAAGGGTTGACCCTCGGTGGCAGCCATCAAATCAACCAACTCAATAGCGAGTCCTTTTACGGCGATTTAAGTGCTGTTTTGATGCAGAATTTGCCCTTTTGGGCAGAATTTATCCGTACTCCAGAGTTAGAAGTAGCCTTGATGGACAACTGGGAGGAGAAAATTGCCCGCATGGGCAAGGATACCATCCGAGAAGATGTTACCAACGCATCAGGAGTTCCCACCTGGACGCTGCTGCTCATGCACTGGATTTTGGAACATACCGGAAAAGAACATATTCACGAAATCTGGCCTAACCTGGAGGTGTATTTCCACGGTGGTGTAAGTTTTCGGCCTTACCGCGAAGCCTTTCAGAAGCTTGCCGGGCCACGAGGCCTCCGATTTATGGAGACTTACAATGCTTCCGAAGGCTTCTTCGGCATTCAAGACCAACCTGATTCTGACGAGCTCCTGCTGATGCTCGATTATGGCATTTTCTACGAGTTTATTCCATTTGAACAGTTACACAGGGAACATCCAATGGTGCTTCAGCTTTCCGAAGTAGAAATAGGCAAGCAGTATGCGTTAGTAATTAGCACCAATGGCGGACTTTGGCGCTATTTAATTGGCGATACCATTGTATTTAGCTCCATTTTACCTTATCGATTTAGAATTTCAGGCCGAACCAAGCATTACATCAATGCATTTGGGGAAGAATTGGTGGTAGATAATGCAGACACAGCCTTAGAGGAAGCTTGTCACATCACTGGGGCACGCTTGGCCGATTACACGGCTGGTCCGGTTTATATAGATGGAGGCCAAGCAGGAGCCCATGAATGGTTGCTCGAATTTGAGCAAGAACCCGACAGCCTTGACCGATTTACCACCTTACTCGATGAGGCTTTGAGGCGGTTAAACTCTGATTATGATGCCAAAAGGCACGGCAATATGGCACTGAGAAGTCCGATTATTCACCAGATGCCGACAGGCACTTTTTATGAATGGTTGAAATGGAAGGGCAAATTAGGCGGACAGAACAAGGTGCCGCGCCTTTCTAACGACAGGAAAATCCTGGATGAAGTACGAGCGATAGCAGAGAAACTCCGTCGCTAAGGCCTTTCCCACCGCATCGGCAGGTAGTATATGCCGTCTTTCTGCTGAAATTCTCCTATACGAACGAAGTTGAACTTCTCATAAACCTTCACGGCATAAGGAGAGGAGTTTACGGTAAACACTTTGACCTCTGTAAAATGTCCGGTTACCATCTCCCATAGTTTTCTGGCGATGCCCATGCCGTGGTAATCCGGGTCAACGAAGAGCGAAGTGATGTGGTTAGGTAACCTTATCTCTAAAAAACCTACGATTCTATCTCCGTGAATGGCCACCAAACCGCGATGTTGGCCGTCTCGGCAACGGGAGAGAATAGCCTGAGGAGAGGAAAAGCGGTAAAACGATTCAATACCTTTTTCTGGATAATCGGCCGCTACGTACCGGTCGAAAGCACGACGCACCATGCCCGCGGTGAGTCCACACAAGGGAGGGCTTAGCCGATCGAAACGGATGCGGTACTTCATGCCGCGAATATAATTTTACTCGCTTCGCTTTGGAAACATTTCCTTTGTAGCCACGTTTCGTCCTTGAAGGAAGTAAGGCTTTTAACCTTGATAACCATGGAAATAGTCAATAAAGTAGCACAAAGCGGGTTAATCACCCTCGATTTAGAACAATGGCGCCCGGCTGTAACGCGTCAGCAGTTTGATATACAGCTCTTTTTATGGAATGGATTCGTGCTGAGGGAGAAAGAATTTCGCGAAGCACTGAAAGCTGCTGATTGGGAAGTTTATCGCGGTAGCGTGGTGGCTGTTTTCTGTTCGGAAGATGCCATTATCCCCACTTGGGCTTGGATGCTGGTGGCTACTTACCTAGAAGGTGTTGAGGCGAGGGCTATCCTGGCCACGCCCGATGAAGTGGAGCGATTGCTTTATTCCGAAGTGCTTGCCAACATCGACTGGGAGACTTTTCGAGGTGCTAGGGTGGTGGTAAAAGGCTGCTCTGACAAAGCAGTTCCGCCTTTTGCTTATGCGGTTGCAGCTCAAAAGCTGAAAGCAGTGGCACAAAGCATTCTTTTTGGCGAGCCTTGCTCTACCGTTCCAGTTTGGAAACGCCCAAAATCTGTTTGATGAGAGCGCTTTCTCTGGTATTCTTCCTTTCAATCGCCACCGTGGCTTTTGGACAATCTCTGCCTGTGGCGAAACCGGTGCCTTTGCCAAACCAATTAACTTTCGCTGGAGAGCCTGTGCCCATGGAAGACCCAGAGGTGGCAGAACGGCTTGATCGAGAGTTGTTGGTAAACACCTATTGGCAAAGCAATACGTTGCTTTGGCTTAAACGTGCCGGCAAATGGCTGCCTTCAATCCGCCAAATCCTGGTTGATAGTGGGATTCCGGTTGATTTTCAATACTTGCCTTTGATAGAAAGCAACCTCATCAATGTGGTTTCTCCTGCCGAAGCGGTAGGTTTTTGGCAACTGCTCAAGTCAACAGCCCAAGAAAATGGGATGGAAGTGAACGAGCATGTGGACATGCGCTACCATCCACTGGAGGCCACACGAACCGCTTGTCGTGTATTGAAGCGCTTTTATGAGAAATTGGGCAGCTGGACACTCGCTGCGGCTGCTTACAACATGGGGCTTACTGGCGTCATGCGTCAGATGAATGTACAAATGGAGCGCAACTATTACCGGCTGTGGTTGAATCCGGAAACATCGCGTTATGTGTTTCGGATGCTTTCAGCGAAGCTGATTTTAGAGAATCCTACTGCATTTGGTTTTGCGTTTCACGCATCTGATGCCTACCAAATGCCTGAATTTCGGGTGGTGGAGGTAGTGCCTCCTATTCCGGATTGGGCTGCTTGGGCGCAGAGCCAAGGGGTTTCGTATAAAGATTTGCGCTATTACAACACTTGGATTCGAAAAAATGAATTGCCGAATGCTGCGGGTAAAGCATATGAAGTGCTGGTACCTGTAACGAAATGAAGAATTAGCCCTCAAAAGAAAAAGGCGGAAGGGTTTACTTCCGCCTTTTTCTTTCGGCCTTATTCGATGCCATCCATTTCGAGCATCTTGTTTTCCATGCGATCGCGCATTTTGGCTTTTCGCTCGGCTTTCAGCTTCTCATAGTTGACTTTCTGATCAGGAGTCAGCACTTCGAGGATGGCTGCATCGGCTTTCTTCATGAGTTCCATTCTGCGGCCTTTCACATTTTCAACATCAGAAGTCAAAGCTTCTCGTTCTTTTTCTAACGACAACAGGGTAGGGGAGAGCTTTTGGCGTTGTTCAGCAGTTATTCCGAGTTTCTTTTCCAGTTGATTGAGCCTCATTTCGGTTCTTCTTTCTGGAGTAGCCTTCATTTTACGGCCTTCGCCACGCTGCGCTATTGCACTAAAGGTGAAGCCGGAAATCAGCAGCATTAAAAACAAGATCTTTTTCATGGTTAAAGTTTGCGGGTGTGACCTTCGAAACAGATTGATGGTTTAATGGATTGCTCTGGAAATTTTGCTTTAGCTATTGAGTCATCAATCGGTAGGCGCCGTTTTGGATATTGGCCGGCACCCTACGGGGGAAGAAGAGTCGTTTTATTCCAACGCTTAGCAAAGCCGTTCCCAAGGAGAGCCCTATTCCTGCCCAAGGATTGGCTTTAATTTGTGCGGAAGCCGGGCTTTCGCTGAACAGTAGATAGAAGCCTGTGCCGGCAATAGCTGCTTGCACGCCTAAATGTGCCCATTGTTGGCCGCTGGTGATGGGCCGGAAGCCGGTAAGTTGTTGGAGTGGAATGGCGGCAGAAACGAAGCCGATGCGGTCCACATAGACTGGTTCCGCACTCAGAAAAGGCGTTGGGTCGGAGAGCCAGAGCACGGAGTCGGAGAGGCCGGCAACGGTTCCATCCACCGTAGTGGGAAAGCCCATTGGTCCTTGGTATCTAAACTGAAAACGAGCGCCGGTTTTAATGCGGACAGTGTCGCCTTGAAGCCCAACAAAACGCGGCATTGACTGCCCTAAGACCTGGTTGGTTGTTACATGCCAGACTCCGCAACTTAAAAGGAGCGCAAGCCTACAATACTTGAGGAGTTTCACTGTTCAAAGATGCTTAACTTGGCCCTCGAAATTATAGCATATGCGTCGTTTACTTTTTGTTTTAGCTTGCTGGATTGCGGCAAGTTCTAACCTTTTGGCACAAGGCCCCACCGCCGAGGATGCCATCAAATCCTACGGTTTGAATAAGAAAAAGTCGAGTTTGGATGTTTTTACCTTCGGCTATAACGTAGATATGTTGGCCAATGCCCCCGCTGATATGAACCTCAGCTACCGTTCCGGAGGCATTTCGCTGGCTTTTTACTTCAACCAGCGTTTCGGCAAATCCAACTTCTCTATTGCAGAAGGTATTGGGCTTTCTTCCCGCAACTACTTTCAGGATTACGCCTTTTGGGGCAATAATTTAACCCCTGCATTTTCTTATTCTCAAGGCGAACTCGACACGGTAGTGACCAAGAATAAGTTGGTAATCACTACGTTGGATGTACCCATTGAGTTTCGCTACACTTCAAAAAAGCTAGGCAAGAAGAAGACGGTGCTCAAGGCGGCGGTAGGGGTAACGATGAACCTGAACCTTGATGCCATGAAAAAGACGGTTTTTGAAAGTGGAGAGACGGTGAAGGTAAAAGGTACTTCCGATTTGAAGAATGTGAACACCTTCAGGGCGGCTTTGCACGCACGCTTGGCCATCAATAAAATTGGAGTGAGCATGACTTATAGCCTAGTTCCTTTATTCAAGGAGCCGGCCTTACAGGTTACACCGTGGTCAATCGGATTGCAGTTGGTGCTGTAGGAGAGTTGCCTCCAAGGCGCTGGAGGTATTTTTTTGATTGGGGAGCCACATTGTGCGTGTGTGCATCTAGCGATGAGTTAGGCTTGGACTTTTATCGCAGAGTAACTCCTTGTTCTTTTTGTCCACGAAAGGCACGAAGGACATGAAAGACACGAAAGGTCTTTTTGTTTATATAGGGCGCTAAGAGCAGGAGGTTTCTTTTATGACTATGAAAGCTATGAATGGCATGAAAGTGATTTAACTTCTATTTGTCCGTGTTTTTCGTGCCTTTCGAGGATTAATTGCTTTAACACAACCTCCCTCGGCAAAAGGAAAATATTGTTGAAGGCCGCAGTAGAAGAGCAAGTAGAAGCTCCTCTGCTGCGGCCACTTTCGTTGGTGGGGGGAAGTATTGCGGGATTATACAACCAATCTCAACATTTGGTTGAATATGCGTTATGCCCTATTGTATTTGGCAATAGATAGGTTCAACCGGGCGACTAATCGTTGTGAGATACGCTTAATGATTGAATGATAGTGGCCAGATTGAAGCTGTGGAAAAGCCATTGAGAATAACCTTTTGAAGGATGTTACCTTTGGAACAAACCAATACTATGAAATCATTTTTAACCTTATGCTTGATGGTCTTTTTGGCCAGTTTTGGAACCCTATCCGCACAAGACACCCTTAAAATTCGTGGAAAAGAACCCGCTTTAGTGGTTCGGGTGATGCAAGTTGCCGAGCAAGAACTGATGTACGCAGATTTTGTGACGCAAGAGATAGGTAGCGTTAGCATCTCAAAAATTGAACGGCTTTTCATTAAAGAAGAAGCCCGAAGAATTCAACTTAGCAACGAAGACAGTGACCTCAAAAAGCTAATACTAGCAAGTTCAGGTCAGGATTTCGTGAAGAAGATGATAGAAAAAGATAATTCAGAAACGGCATTAATGTGGAATAAGCATCTCATAAAGGCATCTACCAACTACAATGGAGCAGTTGTGCTGGATGCTTTAAGTTTGGTAGTTGGAGCAGTTCCCAATCTTTCCAACACCGTTGACCCAACCATAAGTCAAGCAGTTACCTGTGTTTCTTTGGGATTGGGAGTTGGCAGTTTGGTGCTTTACCTGATTGGCAATGGCCATCTCAGGAAAGCAGGAGAAAAAGCCACCCACCAAACAAGAATTGGAATGGGCTCGAATCCAGCAGCATTTTAAGATAATGATTAACTTTCACAAAAATATATTAATTTTTAGTGCTTTTAAGATTTGAAATATGAACAAAAATTTAGGAAATATTTTTCACTCTGATAATTTTAAAGAAAAGTTGTGCTTAGAAAGTAATATTCTAAGAAAAGGTAGAAAATTAAAGTTAATAATTTCAATATCGTTAAGTTTCATCCTATTGTCTCTGTTTTTATTGAAAGTATTTGACCAAAATATTAATAATTTAAAAGATGTTTGGATTTTCATTTCTTTTCATTTCATTTTTTTAAATTTTCATTTAATTTTTGTAATGTCTATTATGGATTGGAAATTTTTTGACATGATAATTAATTGGTTTTTTTCAAAGACAAATGAGTACAAAAAATTCGAAAAGTTAAAGTTAAGTACTAACAATCAAATTGCTGAACTTGAAAAAGATGTATTAGCATATCTCAAAAGTGAATATATTCAAAATTTAAATATTAAAAATATTTTAGAACTTGAAAGAGTAGATAAAATTGATTTCATTGATAATTATAAATATATTTTGAATTTAAAAGAAAAAACAAGATTAGATATCGAAATTAAAAAACAATTAGATAAACTTGAAAATATTTATAAAATACTTAATTCACAAAACGAGTCAAATTATTTAATTGACAGAAATAGAAAAGAAGGAATAGGTGATGTTTCTAGTAATTCATCTATTAATAAATTGAATAATAGAATAAGTAAGAAAGATAAAAAATATTTTCCTAAGATAATCAATTGGGAAGAACTTAATAAATTAAAAAATGACATAGGAAAATTAGGAGAGGAATTAGCATTTGTGTATGAACAAAACAGACTAATAGATTTGGGGCTAGGTGATTATTTAGATAAAATTGAACATGTTTCTAAAACCAAGGGTGATGGTTTGGGTTATGATATTATTTCCATAGACAGCGATAAAAACCCTATTTTTATAGAAGTTAAATCAACCACAAAGCAAATTGACGCTGATATTTTCTTCAGCAAATCAGAGTATACCCAAATGTTTCACATGAAAAATAAATATTTCGTTTATAGAATTTATAACTTAGATATTGATTCAAAGAATTTCGAGATTAAAACATTTCAAGGAATAGATTCAATGAAAGAAATATTTGACTTTTATTCTGAAACAGTAAGAGCGAAAGCCAAAAAAGGAAATTCTTCTTCCTAATTTAATTGCCCAAGCTAATGGTTTATATCCATTCAATGAAAAATGACTATGGCCTTCGTAATTATCAAGCCGTTGGTCTAAATATTTCGGGTAATGAAGGCAAAAACTCAGAGGGTTTTATATGCCGTCCGTTGTAATCTATACGCATTATACCGCTCTGGGTACCATTATCTTGGTGATGAAGACTTATCTTCAAAGACTGCTTTCCAATTTCTTTGATGTCTATCAATAAGTTTTGGTCTAAATTTTCTTGTGTGATTAAAGTTAACCTAAAGCTAATTGGAAATTGAATGTCTAAATTGTAGTTATTCATTAACTTTTTCCCACCAACAAGGTATTTGTCAAGTTGAAGAAGATGTTCCGCTAATTCTAGTTTTATCATAATCATAGTTTTCTAAGGGTGTTTTTTTGCAACACATTTCAGATTTTATGATAAAATTAAGGCTAAGAGGTCTCCTTATCATTCTGGTCTGATTTGTTGTCTTCTATGAGATTAGTTCTGCTTGAGTATGGCAAGAGTTAGTACTATCTAGGTAGGGGAATAATAAGTAACTTGATGCTCTTAGGTCGGTCATGTTTCTTTCCACTTGAGCTATTCGCCTTTTGCTACTCTATTTATGTTCACTAAGCTATCCATATTTCATTTTCTAATTAAATGGCTTCCGGCATTTTCATATTTCAAAATAGTTAATAATTGGACAGGCTAAGCACTGATAAGTAGCATATTTGAGCCATTCTTTATCCACATTTGGTCAATTGTTGAGTGTATTGCTCATGTGAAATTTTATATATACATAGTTGGAGTTCTGTTTTGATCTTCTAGGAACACAAGCCTGATAGAATCTTCCGTTATTTAAAAGTTCCCATTTGCTTTCTCCTTAGTTTTAACCGGATAAATCTAAATTTGCCTCGGACATTAACAAGCATGACTGCGATGAGCGTAAGTAAGCTTGAGAATAAAGTAGCATGACCTGGACGAAGTTTTAATTTTTCAAGGTCTTTTTCACGTAGTGTGGTAAACACTAACGGAGGAAGCATTCCGAATAACAATGCGAATGTTTTAAATGAGGACTGCCATCTTCATTTTAAAAAGCTTTTCTTGCTTTAGAATGGCACTCTATTGCAGTAAGGAAGCTTACAGGCGTATAGAGCAGCAACTAAACATGTAGGTGTTCAAAAGTGGGGATGTAGTGTGGACAACTTAGTTATATTGAGTTATACATTTGCGTCATGCATTTGAATATACCATCAAGTAAAGTTTTTTACAGCGCTTACTTCAATTTATTTGTAGATACTGTTGTAGAGTGCGTATTCCGGTCAAACTGACCCCCTGTTCCGGCAAATTGACCCCTTAGTGTTTAGGGGTTGCTTGGGGTGGTCAAAGAACGTTTTGTAAAGGTAGTTTTTACTTTCTTCTTGAGTCTCCTTTGAGTTCTATTCTGTGTGCTTTTGAGGTTAA
>JAIXUI010000167.1 GCA_027484125.1 Bacteroidota bacterium
AAGTCTCTCGCAAAGGCGCAAAGACGCAAAGTGAGGATAAAAAACCTTGGCGACTTCGCGGCTTAGCGAGCAAAATAAGTCTCTCGCAAAGCCGCAAAGACGCAAAGTGAGGATAAAAACCTTAGCGACTTCGCGGCTTGGCGAGCAAAATTCTCTCTCGAAGCCGCAAAGTGAGGATAAATAACCTCCCTAACTAAAAAGTACTTTTAATTCAACAAAAAGGCAGGTAAGTTTTACTCCTACCTGCCTTCGATTAGTACATCAATGTCTTTTTACGGATAGAGCGGGAAGCGCTCCATCATGGTATTGACTTTCTTCCTTACGGAAGCCAGCACTTCTTCGTTGTCATGATTCGTTAACACCTCATCAATCAACTCCACAATGGTTTCGAAGTCGGCTTCCTTCAAACCACGAGTGGTCATGGCTGCGGTACCAACTCGCATACCGGAAGTCACAAAAGGTGATTTATCATCAAAAGGAACCATGTTCTTGTTGATGGTGATATCAGCTTTTACCAACGTATTTTCGGCCAATTTTCCACTGATGCCTTTATTGCGAAGGTCAATCAACATCAAGTGATTGTCGGTTCCACCAGAAACAATGTCGTATCCTTTGGCTACGAACGCTTTCGCCATGGCTTGAGCATTCTTAATCACTTGACCACAATAGATTTTATAATCCTCCGTAAGAGCTTCACCAAATGCCACTGCTTTTGCAGCAATGATATGCTCCAACGGACCACCTTGGGTGCCTGGGAAAACCGCCATATCCAATACATGGCTCATCATCCTGATTTCACCCTTCGGAGTTTTTAGTCCCCAAGGATTCGGGAAATCTTCTCCCATCATAATTAAACCACCACGCGTACCACGAAGCGTTTTGTGCGTAGTGGTGGTTACGATGTGGCAATGGGGGAGAGGATTGTTAAGGTAACCCGTTGCTATAAGACCGGAAGGATGGGAAATATCGGCAAGGAGTAAAGCGCCAACTTGATCCGCGATTTTGCGCAAACGTACATAATCCCAGTCACGGCTGTAAGCTGAAGCGCCACAGATGATCATCTTAGGCTGCTCCTTCAAAGCAGTGGCTTCTACTTTATCATAGTCGATGCGGCCCGTTTCTTTTTCAACCCCATAAAAAGAAGGTGTATAAAGCTGACCGGAGAAATTCACCGGCGAACCGTGGGTTAAGTGGCCGCCATGACTTAAGTCGAAGCCAAGGATTTTATCGCCAGGCTTGAGGCAAGCTAGAAATACAGCGGCATTGGCTTGCGCCCCGGAGTGCGGCTGAACGTTGGCCCAAGCCGCTCCAAAAAGCTGGCAAACGCGGTCAATGGCGAGTTGTTCAACTTTATCCACGATTTCACAACCTCCGTAATAACGGCGGCCGGGATATCCTTCTGCGTATTTATTCGTTAGAACTGAACCGGCAGCTTCCATCACCTGGCGGCTGACAAAGTTCTCGGATGCAATCAGTTCAATGCCATGTTCCTGGCGTTGTCTTTCCTGTTCGATATAGCTGAACAGCAGCTCATCTCTTTGTTGGGGAAACATACTTGCAATTTAGCGGGCTTTTCCTTCTAAGTCACGATAGCGGGTCTTTTTCACGACACCTTCTCCCATTCTTTTCTTCAGATTCTCCTCGTAGTCGTGGTAGTTTCCTTCGAAATAATAGAAATTACCATCTCCTTCATAAGCCAGAATGTGGGTACAAACACGGTCTAGGAACCAACGGTCGTGAGAAATGATGACCGCACAGCCGGCGAAGTTGTCAATGGCTTCTTCCAGTGCACGCAAGGTGTTGACGTCGATGTCGTTGGTAGGTTCGTCCAACAACAATACATTCGCTCCTTGTTTGAGCGTCATGGCAAGGTGAACGCGGTTGCGCTCACCACCGGAAAGTGTTCCTACTTTCTTGCTTTGGTCGGTGCCGGAGAAGTTGAATTTGCTGATGTAAGCGCGGGAGTTGAAGGTTTTTCCTCCTACTACCATGTTATCAGTGCCGCCGGAAATCACTTCGAATACGGATTTCTCGGGGTCAAGTCCATCATGGCTTTGGTCCACGTAAGCTACTTGAACCGTTTCTCCTACTTTGAAGCTTCCGGTATCAGATTGCTCTAGGCCCATGATCATTTTGAACAAGGTGGTTTTACCTACTCCATTTGGCCCGATTACGCCCACAACCCCGGCGGGTGGAAGACTGAAGCTGAGGTCTTTAATCAGGTGGCGGTCGCCAAAAGATTTGTTGACGTTTTCCGCTTCTATCACCACATTACCCAGACGCGGACCGGCAGGGATAAAGAGCTCCAAACGGGCTTCTTGTTCTTTGACGTCTTCACTTAAGAGCTTGTTGTAAGCATTCAAACGTGCTTTCCCTTTCGCTTGACGAGCTTTCGGCGCCATTCTTACCCATTCTAACTCGCGTTGCAGGGTTTTCTGACGTTTGCTTTCGGTTTTTTCTTCCTGTGCCAGGCGCTTCGACTTCTGCTCCAACCAGGAGGAATAGTTGCCTTCAAAAGGAATTCCTTCGCCGCGGTCTAATTCAAGAATCCAACCAGCGACATTATCTAGAAAGTAACGGTCGTGGGTTACAGCGATGACGGTCCCTTTGTAGCGCTGCAAATGTTGCTCGAGCCAGTCGATAGACTCGGCATCGAGGTGGTTGGTAGGTTCGTCGAGGAGGAGCACGTCAGGTTCTTGCAACAACAGTCGGCAAAGGGCCACACGACGACGTTCCCCACCGGATAGACTGCCAATTTTACGGTCAGCAGGAGGGCACATCAAGGCTTCCATGGCTTTTTCCAGGCGGCTGTCAAGCTCCCAAGCGTTGTTGGCTTCCAGCAATTCCTGCACTTCAGCCTGACGATTCAGGAGTTTGTCGTAGTCGGCATCAGGGTCAGCGAAAGCATTCGAAATGTCATCAAACTCCTGGAGCAAATCCACGATATGCTGAACGCCCTCGCGAACTACTTCAACGACTGTTTTTTCTGGGTCTAACTGAGGCTCTTGGGAAAGGTAGCCCACAGAATAGCCGGGAGAAAAGACAACCTCCCCGGTGTGTGATTGGTCCATCCCGGCGATGATTTTCAACAGGGTGGATTTACCGGCCCCATTCAAGCCGAGTACACCGATTTTCGCTCCGTAAAAGAAGCTGAGGTAGATGTTTTTAAGAATGGTTTTGCCGGTTGGTAAGGTCTTGCTTACTCCGGCCATCGAAAAGATGATCTTGTGATCGGACATGCGAAATTATATGCGGCAAATATCGCAATACCGACTTGAATACACGCGCTTTTCCTAGTGTTCCTTTAGGCTTCTTCGTCTTCCAGCTCAATAAAGCCGGATTCTAATTCTTCTTTCTTCAGCGATTTTTCCAGACTCAACAACAAGGCAGGAAGAAGGAAGAGGTTGGTGAGCAGTCCGATGATCAACGAAAGCGAAGTGAGCAACCCAAGCGCAACCGTTCCTCCAAACTTAGAGAAAGCAAAAATGATGAAGCCGAAGAACAGAATTACGGTGGTATATACCATGGAATACCCCGACTCTTCTACCGAATGCGCAACAGATTCAGACATCCGATATTTGCGTTTTTTCAACTCAATCCGGTATTTGGCGAGGAAGTGAACGGTTAAATCGACCACAATTCCGTAAGCTACACTGAATACCAAAATGGTAGAATTCTTCAACGGAATTCCGGCAAAGCCCATAATGCCTAAGGTTAATGCCAATGGAATTAAATTAGGAATCAGGGTGATGAGGATCATCTTGTAGTTGAAGAACAAGCTGGCGTTCATCAATGAAATGAGTATAAGGGCGAAAGCCAACCCTTGAATTAGGTTGTCTATTAAGTACTCATTGCCTTTGAGGTTGATGATGCTGCTTCCGGTCATCACCACGGTGTATTGATCTTCCGGAAAAATTGATTTTGCAGTGCTATCGAGTTGCTGGCTCAGCTCCTCCATTTTCACAGAACCCACATCGGCCATCTGCACGGAAATACGTGCCCTGCGGAAACTGCTGTCCACCATGCTGGAGAGCGGACTTTTTCGGTTTACGCCATCGCCTTTGGGGAGATAGCCGGTGAGGGCAGAGGCATCGCGTGCAGTTGGAAGCCGGTAGCGGCGAGGATCTCCATCATACCAGGCTTGATTCGCCATTTTCAAGAATTCCACTACCGACAATGCTCTGGAAAGTTCCGGCATTTGGGCCAGCACTCTTTGGAATTTCTCAATTTTCTGAAGGGTTTTCAGGCTTTTTACCCCTCCATCTTCTCTTGTATCAATTTCAAACTCCAACGGCATGATGCCTTTAAAGTGCTTTTCGAAGAATTTAAGATCGATGTAAACCGGGTCGTTTTTCGGAAGGTCATCGACCATATAGCCAATGCTTTTTACCTGCATAATTCCCACTGCTCCAATGACCACCAGGCCCAAGGAAATGCCATAAATCCATGGACGATGATGGAAAATTGCTTTGGAAACAAAGCGTACAAATCCGGCAGTTGAGCGTCGGTCAAGGTGGCCTAACTGACGCGTTTGTGGAGCAGGAAGCCAGGAAAGAATGATTGGAAATACGGTCATTGAGATGACGTACACCAACATGATGGCTGCTGCTGATAGAATGGAAAACTGATCGAGGAGAGCAGAGCCGCTAAACACAAACACCCCAAAACCGACCGCGGTGGTCAGGTTGGTGATGAAAGATGCCAGCCCGATTTTACTCAAAACGCGCTGCATGGCCAGGATTTTATTACCATGCTTCCTGCATTCAAAGTGATAGACATTCAAAATGTAAATACAGTTCTGAATGATTATCACCACAATTAATGGGGGGAGAAGCCCGGTGAGTAAAGTGATTTTATACCCTAAAATCGGCAGCAGTCCGAAGGTGTAAACCAAACCGATGATTACCACGGTTAACGATACAAAAACCGCGTAAAACGAGCGGAACATGACCAACAGGAAAAGCGCGGTTATGCCAATGGAGAGTAGGGTGAAGGTTTTTAGCTCGTCCGCAACCTTGGTGCTGTAAACCGTTCTGATATAAGGAAGCCCTGAAAAGTGGGGCTCCATTTGGTATCGGTTAGAGAAATTGCGAGTTAGCGCTTCTACTTCCTGAACGAGCTTAATCCTAGCTTTAGAGTCTAGAAACGACTTTTTTAGCGTTACCGCAATCAGGGTGACACGTTCCTTCGGCTCATACAATAGTCCTTTATAAAATGGCAAAGAATCCATTTTTGCCAGCATGGCCGGACCATCTAGTTGGAGTGGTTGAAGTTGGAATTTGCCAAGTGAATCGTTGCGAACCAAATCGTAAGCATTGCCTAAGGAAAGCACTCGCTCAATGCCATCAAGCGAGTCGATGTCGGCAGTAAGTTTTTTGAAATCCTCGAAGCATTCTGGTTCAAACAAGCGATCCGATTGAAGCCCAATCATCATCACGGTACCGTCTTCTCCAAAGGTTTGGCGAAATCGCTCAAAGGCTACAAACGCGGGGTCGTCAGCAGGGATTACTTTCTTATTGTCGTAACTAAGCTGAACATGGCTGGCGTGCCAGCCCATAAAAACAGCACCCCCCAAAACCAGCAGCAAAATAAGCAACCGGTTTCGGAGGGTGAAGATGGCAATTTGATTCCACATAAGGCAGGATAGTCAATAGACGCTTCCTGCGGCCTTATCGTTTAATCATGGATTGGAAAGCAGCCTCATTGACCACTACCGGATATTTCTTCATCAAGCTATCAATCCAGCTTTTCTCCAATACATTTTGGTATTCTGAAGTGATAATGCCTCGAATTTCGCTAAGTAGTTTAGGCTCTGGCGCCAATACTCGCTTGACATTCACAAACACCACTTGATTTTCGATTTTCTGGTCTTCAGAAATGCCAGGCTGCCAGGTGATTTTACCTAATACTTCTTTCGCTGATTTCTCAAATTTCCCTTCTTCAACACGGAGGTTCAACGGGTTGTCAGAAGCATGTTTTTTCAGGATTTCAACTCCGGTCAGTTTCCCTTTTTTAACGTCTTTACGGACTCTAGACGCTATTTTTTCATTGGCGCAGTAGAAAATGCCGCCTTCTACGCGCTCTCCCCAAAGGTGATTGTTTTTTACTTTTTCGTAGTAGGCTTTCAGTCCAACGCTATCCTGCACTGCTTTGGTCCACACCATTTTGTCGGTAAGGTCGAAGAGCAAAATGCCTTCACGGTACTCGGTCATGAGGTTTTTGAACTCAGGATATTTTTGCTCCAGTCTGCTGTCTTCATACGCCATAATTTGGTCGTCAACAAAGCTTTCATACAGCTTGCGACCTAGCATTTTAGCATCAGCGCCTTCAGCAGGAGCTTGATTTTTAATAACGAACTTGATAAAGTCTGCTGCGCTACGCGCTTCTGTGTTGCGAACTGCAGGAGCAACAGGCGCTTTGGGAGCTGCTGGTTTCTTACCTTTTGCTACCGCCGGTTGTTTGACGGTGGTGGAAGGTACAGGAACCGGAACAGGAGCAAAGTCGAACAGCTTTTGGTTGAGGGTGGCAATTTTAGCTGAATCCATCTTGAAATTGCCGGAAACCAAGTTGCTGTCGAGCAAGTTGAGGGTAGTCTCTAAGGCTGCATTGAAGTGGGTGACGTTGTACTCTTTCTTCAGTTTCGCCAACAGATTAGTGCGGTTGGTGTACAAGCGCTGGTCACGCTCCACTTTGCTTTGAAGGTCAGCTTTGGCTTCTTCGAAGGGAGGTACGCCGCGTTTTTCTAATAACTTAATGATGTGCCAGCCATAAGCAGTTTTTACCGGAGCTGAAACATCGTTTACATTTTTAAGTGCGAAGGCTGCTTCCTCGAATTCCGGAACCATGCGGCCGGTGCCAAACCAAGGCATCGCGCCACCATTGCGGCTGGAAGAAGGGTCTTCAGAGAACTGACGAGCCAACGATTCAAAATTCTCTCCGGCTTTTAGCTTTTTCTCAATTTCATCTACGCGGCTTTTCGCTACAGTTTGTAGAGAGTCAGGGTCAGAAGGACGGCTAAGTACCATGATGTGAGCGGCTCTTACTTCTCCAAGCGAAGGTCGTTCGTCTTTTTTATAGAGAATGTGGTAACCGAACTGCGTACGGAAGACGGGTGAAAACTGACCTTTGGGAATGGTGTAGGCCACGTTTTCGAATGGATAAATCATCCTGAAAACGCCAAACCAGCCCAAATCACCTTTGTTTTGTTTCACAGAAGGGTCTTCAGAGCTTTCTAAGGCCACCGCGCCAAATTCTTCTCCTTTAACCAAACGGTTGCGGATTTCACTGATGCGTTTAAAAGCGGTTAATGTATCGGAAGGACTTGCGTTTTCGGTTACTCTTACAAGGATGTGAGAAGCCCGAATTTCGGTTTTACTGCGTTCCCAAGCTTCTTGTACCAGCTTGTCGATGGTTTGTTTGTCACGCAAATAAGGTTGCGCCAACTGGTTGCGGTAGCTGGAAAGTTCGTTTTTAAAGGCACTGGAGGTATCGAGTTTTTGTTCGAATGCTTCCGAAACCTTCACTTTGAACTTGGTGTAGAGGTCGAGGTATTCCCTTAAATCTTTTTCGCTAAAGGCATCTTTGCTTTGGTTGTTTTTCATGTAAACCGCGCGGAATTCCTCTATAGAAACGGGTTTTCCTCCTACAGTAAATAAGACATTGGGGTCTTGCGCTTGGGCTTGCACTGGTTGGCTCAAACTGCTCACCAACAGCCCTGCTACTAGCGTGCTGCGGAAAATCATGGATGAAATTGTTGTCCGAATCATGGAATAGACCTAATTTAAGGTGGCGCAAAAATAAGGATTTGAACACGTGAAGCACCTTCGATTCAAATGGCATCAAGCAGGACTTTTGTTAACGGATTATTTATTCCCCCGGCTTTGCGGTGGATGCAGTCGTTCGCTGCTCAGTTTTGAGGAAGAAATATGCCAAATATGTCAAGCAAACTTCCCTTTTACCCGCATGAGCGAGGAGGAAAAAGAGCAGTTATTGAATCTTTTTGCTGGTCGTAAGGAAGTGGTTGACCTGATGGTTTGTTTACAATTTAGGTCGAGAGGCATGGTGCAGCGAATGTTGCATCAGCTAAAGTACAAGGGTCGTTCCGGCTTAGCTGTTCAATTGGGGAAAACCATGGGGCAGCAGCTTGCGGAGGCCGGAACCTTGAGCTTGGTGGACGCGGTAGTTCCGGTTCCACTTCATCCGGATAAACAAAAGAAACGAGGCTACAACCAAAGTGAGCGTTTGGCTGCGGGATTGGTTGCCGGTCGCGACATGCCGGTCATGGAATCTTGGTTGTACAGGGCAGAAGCTTCCGGCAGTCAGACTAAACTAGGTCGCTTCAACCGATGGCAAAACGCCCGCGCTGCTTTTCAGGCGACTGACCACCACGACTTGCGCGGTAGCAGGGTGCTGTTGGTGGACGATGTGCTCACCACCGGTGCCACACTCGACGCATGTGCGGAGGCATTAATCGAAAGAGGTGTGGCTGAAATAAGAATTGCGACCTTGGCGCATGGGCAATAAAATTGTGGCACAACAGTTGGTATTTCGGCAGTAAATTCAAACCATGAAACGCTTCACCCTCTCCGTCGCTCTGCTGCTGGCTTCTTTCGCCACTGCTGATTGGAACACCGTGGAGGCTCAGGAGAAAACCCTCCGCACTATTGAAAATACGGCCTTTAAACCCGGCGAACACCTGAGTTTCCGTATTCATTACGGCTGGTTCGATGCCGGTTATGGCGAGTTATATGTAAAAAAAGGGAAAAGCCCTTTCATGAGCCGTGATGCGTATCACCTTATTGCTACCGGTCGCTCTAACAGCAAATACGACTGGATTTTCAAGGTGCGCGATAAGTACGAATCCTTTTTTGACCAACAAGCGCTGGTGCCTTGGAACTTCATTCGAAATATTGACGAAGGAGGCTTCAAACTCCATCAAAACGTAACCTTTCGCCAGACCGAAAACATGGCACACAGCACTACCGGTCAATTTCGTGTTCCTGACCATGTTCAGGACATCTTAAGCGCCTTTTACTACGCTCGTACTTGGGACGTTCGCCATGTAAAAGTCGGTGATGTGTTCAACATCCCTGTTTTTCTGGACGACGAGATTTTTAACATGAAAATCAAGTTCAAAGGCAAAACGGAAGTAGAAACGGATGCCGGAACCTGGCGATGCTTGGTCTTTATGCCAGTGGTGCTGAAAGGCCGAGTATTCAAAGAAGAAGAAGACCTCCAGATTTACGTCTCCGACGACGAAAACAAAATTCCAGTAGGCGTAAAAGCCAACATCTTGGTAGGTTCCGTAAAAATGACCCTCACCGATGTTGAAGGTTTGAGAAACCCACCAAGAGCGTTGTTGAGCGAGAACTAAAAGAGAAAAGCCCCGTATCGGGGCTTTTTTGGGGAATTATGATGCTTGGCAACTCTTAGAAAAACAATTGATTGAAAGTATGATTCATATTGTTAGATGTTGGTTTAGCTAATCCGTTTTTAAATCATCGTATGAAATACGTTTAGTTACCTTTGTAATGCAAATCTTAGTTTCAAAGTGAGAAGGTTATTGATTTTGTTTTTCTGCTTAAGCCTAAGTAGCTCACTGTTGGCTCAGGCATCAAGGGACACCATTATTAGAGGAGTAACCGCAGAATTCCCAATGCTGGAATCTATGACCATTCAACAAGTCAAGGATAAAGTGCTCGAGAAGGTAAAAGAGGAAGCATTACGAAAAGCCGGAATTGCTGAGTCTTTAACTTCGACCAAAACCTTTGTTCAAACTGAAGGGGGAAACAGGTATATCGATTACTTCTCAAACCTCGTTCAAATAGAATTATCCGGTGCCGTTTTGAGATGCGACAACGTTCAATTCTCCACTTTTGAAGATTATTCTTTAAAAGTAACCAAGCAAAAGGTGGTCGCAGATATCACGGTGAGGAGATACACCAGCAAAAAAGATCCAGCCTTTGAATGGTATGTGGAAGGTATTAAATCGGTGTACCAAAGTGGGGAGCAATTAGTGTTTACCGTAAAGCCCGGGCACAAAGGTTATATGCATGTTTTTTCCATTTCCAATAAAGAGGCGAGTTTACTATACCCTATTTGGGGAGTTCATTATTCTAGTAAAGATACCCTCATTCCGTTTTCTAAAGGTTTAGTTTATCGTGCACCTTTTTCTAGCATGGTTGATTATACCCTCGATGCAGAAAATGATGGTGAAGCACAGCTTTTACTCATTGTAGCAACCAAAAAATCGATACACTTTCCTTTTACCAAGCTAGATCGCTTCGGAAATGTAACTGAAACCCACCCCAATCAAGTATTTGAATGGGTAAGCAGTTTGGAACCTCATGAGCGATTTTTGTTTTCTAAAGGTTTTGTAGTACGCAAATAAAATTTCTAAAATGTTGATATTAAAAAAAGTACTAATTGTTCTGTCTTTGTTAGGAGTTATAGCATCCGAATGTTACGCACAAACCAGTGAAGCTATTTCTGATCCAGTGAGCATACATATTGCCAAAGAGATAAAGCCGCCTATTTTACTTATTACCGAAGGGAGTATCAAATTTATTGACGATAACAACAATGGCGTAATCAACGCTAACGAAAAAGCCGAGGTGCGTTTTAAGGTAAAAAATGCTGGTAGGGGCGATGCAACTGGGCTCAAGCTCGGCGTTAACGCTACTGGAGATGTTGTTGGTCTATTGTTTAATAAAGAAACGAGTCTAACTCAAACAATATCGGTTGGAGAAGATAAAGAGTTGGTCTTTCCCTTGTCCTCCAATCTGCAAACGGCGGATGGAGAAGTGATTTTTGAAATAAAATTAATTGAACCGCAAGGATTCAGTGCAGATCCTTTCACAGTAAAAGTGAAAACCAAAAAGTTTATACCTCCTTCAGTTGAACTGGTAGACCATGCGATTTTGGGTAGCTCTGGAACAAGTCTGCAAAAGAAGAGACCTTTTGAACTTCAATTACTTTTTCAGAATACTGGATACGGAAAAGCAGAAAATGTTCAATATGCTTTGTCCATTGATTCTAAAATATTGGTGCTTGCAGGAGAGTTGAATGGATTTATTGGAGATATGGACCCAGGGCAACAAAAAGATATTAAAGTTGAGTTGATTATCCCAGACAATTACACAGAAGAAATCGTCAATGTAGTTGTTAAGTCAACCGAAAAGCTAGGGAAATTTGGTGCTAATAAAACCATTCAGCTCAGAATTAACTCTGCCTTTTCTAGCGCTCAATTAGTAGTTCAAAATGCTATTGATCCTAAATTGCCAGAGATAAATGTTGCTAGTTTAAAAAGTGATGTCGATAAAGATATACCTTCTAGTGGAATAGCTAATCCAAATCGGTTTGCACTCGTCATTGGTAATGAAGACTATTCGAGTAAACAGCCTGGGCTGAGTGTTGAAACAAACGTGGCGTACGCACGAAACGATGCCAATATTTTTGCAGAATACGCGCGTCAAACTTTAGGGGTTCCCTCTAACCAAATAAAGTTGATAATTGACGCAACTGCTGGACAAATGAGGCAGGGAATCTCCTGGTTAGTGAACAACATAAAAGCCTTTAAAGGCAATGCTGAGGTATTTGTATATTACTCCGGTCATGGTCTGCCAAGTGATGACAAACAACCCTATTTAGTGCCTGTAGATGTATCAGGACTTGCGATTGAGGAATCAGGAATTGCCTTACAAACCCTCTATGATTCTTTAGGAAGATACCCTACAAAAAAGTCTATCGTGTTTTTAGATGCCTGTTTTAGTGGAGGTGCACGAAATAAGCCCTTATTGGCAATGAAGGCGGTCAAAGTAATCCCTAAAAATCAACAGTTAACAGGCCAGGTGGTAGTGATGAGTTCCAGCAGTGGCAGTGAAACTTCAGGGGTATATAACTCAAAACTTCACGGTTACTTTACTTATTTTTTATTGAAGAATTTGAAAGAAAGCAAAGGGCAAATTGCACTAAAAAAATTGAGCGAGCAAATAAATGATCAGGTTGTAAAAGTGTCCTCTAACGAAAGCAAACCTCAAAATCCACAAATCTTAGTAAGTCCGGAAATAGCCAACCTATGGCAAAGCTGGAATTTACTGCCATGAAATAACTATGTCTAAATTTTTATATCTGTTCGTTTGTTTTTTTGGCTTGTTGGGTTTGGTTCAAACAATTGGCCAAACAGTCAGTAGTGTTCAGGTTGTTCAGGAGGGCAAAGAAGTTGTGATTCGTTATGTATTAACCGGTACTTCCGAAAGCACCATTAAGTTATTCATCAGCGAAGACCAAGGTAATACTTGGCAAGAAATCAAAAATGGGCTTTCAGGTGATATAGGAAAGAATGTTAATACTGGCTGGGATAAAAGGATACGATGGAATGTCTTGGCAACACGAGATAGATTAGCAGGTTCCCATTTAATATTTAAAGTACAATCAAATGGTTTACAATCAAATAAGTTAGAGAGTTCACCTCATACGAAAAGCTTCACCGACCCACGCGATGGACAAGTGTATAAAATTGTAACCATAGGCACTCAGACTTGGATGGCAGAAAACCTCAATTACGCAACAGGAAAAAGTTGGTGTTATGACAA
>JAIXUI010000113.1 GCA_027484125.1 Bacteroidota bacterium
CCCAATCCCGACATGAAAGGCCGGTTGGAAGCATTAGAAGCCGCAGAATCCTCCAGTAAAGCAGCACCTTCCTGAAATTGAAGAGAAGCAGATAACGAACACTTCCCCCCGCCCAACTGCTGCCCAACATATTACTACCAACCACCTTCCTCGCCAAGCGCGGGCAAGGGGAGCTATGCTCAAAAGCGAGCGAAGCACAGGCAGAAACCGGAATAAAGTGGTAACATGCTGATTGAAAAACCCTTAGCACTCCCCCCGAGACGCTACTTCTCCCCCTAAGAACACGCTCCCCCCGCCTCACTCTCAAGATTCAACAGCAGGCGTCGCCCAACACCGAGTCATGCAAAAGTCCCAGTCAAGAATGCTTGTTCTGGGACTTTTAGTTAGTGGGGCTTTCGCCTACTCGGATGAATGTTAGTGGCTGGCCTTCTTTGGTTGTCGTGTTGTTTTCTATTCATTCGTTAATGCCTTGGTTTTATTCAATTATGTTCCAATGTCCTGTTTTATCACTTCCAATACGTTCTATATTTCCGTTTTCTTTAAGGTCTTTAATTTTTCTTCTTACAGTGCTAAGGCTCATTTTTAAGCGTTCACAAATTTCTTTAGCTGTTATTTTGTTGTTCTGCTTGATTAATGAAAATACAGTGTCATTTACAGTGTCAATTTGCTTTTTTACAGTGTCATTTACAGTGTCAGCAAGAATGTGCATATCGCGGTTTTTGAGAGAAAAATCTCCTTTGAGTAAGAGGTTAGAAAGAAAAAAGGTTAAAAACTTTTCTGTCCTATAAATGCCCCTTGACAAGTCTTCATAGTTGGCTCTTACTAATGCATTTCGGAAATACCAGGAGTGGTTGGCGAACAAGTCGTTGTTAACGTTTTTGAATCCTAATTTCCATAAATACTTGATTAAGAATATAGCTGTTGTTCGTGTGTTGCCTTCGCCAAAAATGTGGATTTGCCACAAGTTTGAAATAAAGTGAGCAATGTGTTCTATAATTTGCTGTTCGCTTAGTCCTTGGTAGTTAAATTTTCTTTCTTGCTCAAAGTCGTATTCTAAGGTTGCTTGTAAACTGTCAGCACTTGCATAAAGAACAGTTTCTCCATTTAATACCCATTCTTTTTTTGTGATATTGTAATCACGAATTTTTCCTGCGAATTTGTATATACCTGTGAATAGTCTGCGATGAATGTTCAAGTATTCTGCTGGTGAAAATGTAAAGGTTTGTTCACCCAACATTTCAGCAATTCGTGCTGAAACTTTGTCGGCTTCTTCTGTTCTGTCTTCGTCTGTTTTGTGTGGATGTTGCTGGTAGTAACTATCAATCCTGTTTTTTACTTCGTCAATGGTTATGTCGCCTTCAATGTTTAATTTGGCAGTTTCAATGAGATATTCGGACGGTTTTAAACCGTCCACTTGTTGCAAGCCGATAGCCGTTTTCCAAACTTTTGCTTTCTCTGCTTTGTTGGGCTCGCCTTGTCTTAAATATTCATCAAAGTTTTCCATTTTGTATTTTACAAAGGTCGTTTTTTCTTAATCGTTTGTCATCTAAATTAATGAAAGTGTCAAGGGAAATTCACTGTTTTTTCCTGTCTCATTGCTTGTTGTCGCGTCCGTAGGGTTGCAACAACGGTTTGCTACATGGCGTAGTGGCGGATTTTTATCACAAAAGTTCAATAGAAGAACTGCACTTGAGCCTACAACTAAACTGTTATACGAAGCATCATCCGCCATTGAGCCAAACGCCTGTTGAACTGACGCCTTTCAGGCGAGGTTAACGGCGCTGGCATCGAGGCTTCGGGGTGGTGGGCGCTTGGGGGCATCTTTTGAACTGCTTTCGCTAATATACCGGATGGAAATTCTAAAAAAAAGAGGTTCGTGGCTCTGGTCGGGTGCCTCGTCAGGACTATGTCCTGCATCCTGAGTCGGTAGCGGCGTTAGAGCGGTTGTTGGTGCTGATGCAGAGCCGTGATTATGCGGTGAGAAGTATCAAAGCCTACGTGCAGGAGTGTCGGTTTTTGTTTGCGTTTTACCCGGAGAAAACGCCTAAGGAGTTGCTTCAGGATGATATTGCTCGCTACATCGTTCACATCAAAGCGGCGTATAACGTTGGGCGTGATAAGGTGCGCATGGCGGCACATGCCTTTGGTTTCTTCTTCAAGCACATCGAGCCGTCTTCCTACGTGAAACCGCAATCGCTTTATCCTAGAAAATCGTTTGTGCTTCCGGGAGTGCTGAGCTTGGAGCAGGTCAAGGAGTTGTTTGCCTCGGAGCTGAGCCTCAAGCAGCGGGCGATGGTCGGCTTGTTTTACGGCAGCGGCCTTCGCCTCAATGAGCTTCGAATGCTCGAACCAAAGGACATCGACGGCAAGTCCATGCAGGTGAAAGTGAGGGGAGGTAAGGGCAACAAAGACCGGTTTACGATTCTGTCTAAACAAACGCTAGAAGACCTTAGGACTTACTGGAAGTCGGAGCGTCCGAAGACGTTTTTGTTTGAAGGGCAGGAAAAAGGTAAGCCTATGCACGAGCGAAGTCTCCAGCACGCTGTACGCATGGCTTTTGACAAGGCCGGTATCGCAAAAGATTTATCGAGTCACAACCTGCGTCACAGCTTCGCTACCCACCTGCTCGACGCTGGCACCGACATCCACACTATCAAAGAGCTGCTCGGCCACAGTAAAATCGAGACGACGATGGTGTATCTGCACCTTCAGCAGAAGAAACGCAGCGCATTGGTCTCGCCTTTGGACTGCTTGCAACCGATGTCATGAGCGGCAACTTTGGCTGGGCATTGCAACAACTGCTCTCGGAGGAGGGAGCAAAGGCGAAGCATCCGCAAGTGCGCTATGTCCTGAGTCAAATTGGCCAATGCCGAACAGCGGAAATGGGGTATCACCTGTTGGGCTGTAAGTCGGAGAACGACGGCGCAGGGTGCGGTCATAGCCGGATGCAGTACCACCGTTGCGGCAACCGTCACTGCCCGAATTGCGGCGGCATGCAAGGCGAAGAATGGGTTGAAAGCCGCAAGCATGAGCTACTGCCCACTAACTACTTCCACGCTGTGTTTACGGTTCCTGAAGCCCTCAACAGCCTGATTCTGGGCAACCGCCGAGCGATGTATCAACTGCTCATGGACGCCTCCGCGGAGACCTTGCTCACGCTGGGACGAGACCCCAAGTGGATTGGCGGGACGATTGGCCTCACCAGCATCCTACACACCTGGGGACAGACGCTGAGCTTCCATCCGCATGTGCATTGCATCGTCTCAGGAGGTGGCATCGACCAAGACCACAACTGGATCAAACACAAGAGAACAAAAGGCAACTTCCTGTTTCCGGCGGGAGCGGTACGTAAGGTGTTCAAAGGGCTGATGATGCGGGGCATCCGCAAGCTGCACGAACAAGGACAACTTCAATCGAAAGGACTCGATTTAGCGGCCATCCTGCGAACTATCGGAAGCCAACAATGGAACACCTACGCGAAGCCACCGTTCAAAGACGCGCAAGGTGTGGTGGACTACCTCGGACGCTACACCCACAAAATTGCGATCACCCGCCACCGGATTAAGGAAATCACTCCTAAGGAAGTGCGTTTTTCATACCTCGATTACAAAGACGGCAACAAAGCCAAGGAGATGACCCTGAGCCGTGTTGAGTTCGCGAGGCGGTTTGCGCTGCACATCCTGCCGCGGCGGCTGGTGAAAATCCGGCATTACGGCTACCTGAGCAACCACCACCGCACCACCAGGTTGGCTAAGATTAGGGAGAAGATGAAGATTCCCCAGCCTGGCCCGAAGGTGAAAGTGCCCAACAGCATTAGAATGGTGGAAAAGTACGGCAGAGACCTGTTCCAATGCCCGGAATGCAAAACCGGGCGGATGGAAATACTGCAACGCTATCACCCACAGTCACCCAATCCCGACATGAAAGGCCGGTTGGAAGCCTTAGAAGCCGCAGAATCCGCCAGAAAAGCAGCACCTTCCTGAAATTGAAGAGAAGCAGTTACTGAACACGCCCCCCAACTGCTACCCAACATTTTACTACCAACCACCTTCCTCGCCAAGCGCGGGTAAGGGAAGCTCTGCCCGGAAATGAGCCAAACAGCGGCAGAAACCGGAATTAAGCGGCAACTCGCTGATTAAAAACTCCTTACTCCCCAGCAAAAGCCGCTACTTCTCCTCCTAAAGTACACACCCCCCCCTCCTCACGCTCAC